>JABLXV010000009.1 GCA_013177895.1 Brevinematales bacterium
ATACTTTATTGTGAACTATAATCATCATTGGATTATAGAACGATTGGGATATCAATCCCCGGTTTGTTACCGTGAGAATCAGGAAAAATTAGGCTTAAAAATTGCTTGATTAATTGGGGCCAATACAATCTCCTGTTTCCAATTCTGCTAATATTTCAGAATCTGTTCCAGAAAAATAACAAGTTACCCACCCTATTTTACTTTTTTTATATGAATTTACTCCTGAAGCTACTTGTTCAGCCACTTGAGGAAGAATCTCATTAACATCTAAATTAATATAATCATCTCCAATTTCTGTTATTTTTCCTGAAACACATAAAAAGTTATTAAGATAGTTATTATTTGCTTTCTTCTGGTTTTCATTATAGGCATTAAATAGCTTTACAGCCGAAATATAAATAGCTTCGGGTTCTTCTTCTTGAATTTTAGCATCTATCTTATTTTTTAACTGATTAATGATTACTAACATATTCTCAAATTGCTCGTCATGATATAACTTCGAGATATTACTAATTAAATCTTCTATTTCGTCAATACTATTAACCATTGGAATGTTAACCGTAACAGGAAAAATAGTGAGATTTATTCCAATTAATAAATCATCGAGAGATACTTGTCCAAGTTCCGGCAAGACAAGATAATAATAATCACCAGATTTTTCAACTTTATCATAATATGGGGGAAAACGATATGATTCTTGATCTTTTTCACCTTTAATATCAACTATTGTAACCAGTTTAGAATTACTAAGATCAGACAATGATTTTATTGGTCCAAATTCACTACGGTAAATCAAGAATTTTCCGTTTTGAATATTTGCCGACCATTGGATGCGTACTTTGTTTGTTTGTAAAACTTTTGTATCGAGTCCGAATGTAAAAATATTTTCAGAATGTACTAAAACAGGAAATGTTAAAAGGAAAAATGAAAATAATATTTTCGTTATCATTTTTATTCCCCTATACTTTTTTTGTAAATGTCACAATATAATCAGTATCTTGAGGTTCAGAAATTCGTGTTGCTTATATACTGTCAAGACGTTCATTCCATGATTTCCTTATTCCCGGCGCAATGAATTCCTTAAACTCTTCAGCAGAGAATTCGTCGGTTTTTGCGTTATTGCACCAATAACAACAAAGAACTATTTCACCTTTTTTATATTCATAATTTGTTCTATCTACTTCAAAATTCCACCCCTTACCTTGTTTCCACATATCCTTAAATATTAAAAAACTGTCCAATAAACTATCTAAGTTTTTACGAGTTATTCCACAGTAATAACAAGCATCAGGTTTACATATTTCTTCAAATTCATCTATAGTAATGAGTTTTTCAAAATATTCTTTGAAAATTTTATAAAGAGTATTGTTAATCTGCGTCAAAGTATCAAATCTCTTATTTCCAAAGTCATTAACCCTATTCCAAAAGTCTAATGCATTTATATTAAAATCTGATTTTTGCTTTAATAGTTTTAAATCTCGTTTACCCTCATAAATGTTTAATATGCTTTCATCTTTTGCAAGGATTGAACATCTTTTATAAGTATTAATTAATTCTTCTTTTATGTTATCAAAATTATTTAAGAAAGCTGAAAAATCATTTATAAAAGTTGAATCTTTTAATTCTCCTTCTGTAAAATATTTATAGAATTTGAAGAACCTAAATTTACTTTTGTATTCTCTTATCATTAAGGAATTATAATTTGCCATATTATACTCCAAATTTAGGATATTAAGGATAGAAAATACCCACATTTTTTCAATATTCCTATTTTATACAACAAAATTGTATTTAACTTCTCAATATATTGCCAATAATACGAGGGTTTGATTAACGATATTTTTTACGTTGATTGTAATGATATACCGGAATTGTGGGACTTACCCTCCCGCTTTCCCCAGACGGGCGGTCAGTTCGTCCTTCCCGATACCATTGATCCCGACCGTTTTATTCCGCGAGGTCCGGCCCCGGATGATGGAAATATCGCGCTTGGGGATTCCCAGTATCGACGAAAGTTCCGCTACTACCGCGTCGTTCGCCTTCCCGTCCACGGGCGGGGCGGTGATCCGCAGGGTGATATTCTCCCCGTCCGCTTCGGCCGCCGCGCGCTTACTGCGCGGGACGACCTTGATATCGGCGGTAACCCCGCCGTCCTTCTCGAGTATCATCCGCCCGCGATGGAGTTACGGATACGCTCGAGCACGAAGCTCAGGACGTTGATGATGATGAGGAGGTAGAACGGCGACAGGTCGAACATCCCGATACGCAGGGGCGGCAGTATCTTGAGGATACCCAGATAGACCGGCTCGATGAGGCCGGTGATGAATTTCACGATCGGGTTGTCGCGGCTGATGGGGAACCAGTTGAGCAGGATGTACGCGATGAATATCCAACTGTAGCATTGCAGGGCGAACCCGAGGAAGTCGAGAAGCATGATCCAGAACTGCATACTAAACCCCCTGTTCGCGCGAACGGTCGGTCGCGGCGCGTACGGCGTCCATCACGACGGCGCGGAACTTCCCTTTCTCGAGGGCGTAGACCCCCGCCGCGGTAGTCCCCCCGGGCGACATCACCCGGTCTTTCAGTTCTTCGGGATGCACCCCGTTATCCATTTCGTTCATCGCGAGCTTCGCCGAGCCGAGCACCGTCTGCGCGGCGAGCTTCTTCGCGGCGGCGCGTGAAAGCCCCTCCCGCACACCCGCGTCGGTCAGCGCCGAGATGAACATGTATACATACGCGGGCCCGGAGCCGGAAAGCCCCGTGACGCTGTCGAGGAGCGCCTCTTTCGGCACCTCCACGGCTATCCCGCACGATTCGAATATTTTTATCACTTCGGCCTTCTTCGACGGGTCGAAGCCCTCGCTGAAGTAGATCCCCGTCGCGCCCGCTCCCGCGAGCATCGGCGTATTCGGCATCACCCGCGCGATCATCGCCTTATCGATATACTTGCGGAACAGGCCGGTTTTCAGTCCCGCCGCGATGGAAATCACCGTCTTGTCGAAACGGTTGAGTACGTCCTTATTTTCCTTGAGGAGCGTCTCGACATCGTGCGGCTTTACCGCGATAATAACAATATCCCCGCTCTCGACCGTATCGCGGACGTCGTCCTTACGGGATACGCCGAACTCCTTCGCGAGCTTGTCCGCCTTCGCGGCGTCGATATCGAATACCGAGATATGGCCGGGGGCTGTCATCCCCGATTTGATTATCCCGCCGATAATCGCGGCGCCCATATTGCCGCATCCGATTATGCTAAGTTTCATTATTCCTCCGTTTTATCATAGTTCCGTTCCCCGAAGATGATCCGCCCCAGCCGTACCATAGTCGACCCTTCGGCGATCGCCCATTCGAAATCGTCCGTCATCCCCATCGAGAGCACGTCGAGCGCCGCGTCACGGTACACCGCGCGGGTCAGTTCGGCGGTATGGTAGAGGAGCGCGAACGCCTTCCGCACCTGTTTCTCGTTATCGGTGAACGGGGCTATCGTCATAAATCCGCGCACGGAAAGGTTTTTCATCTCGAGCACCGCGCCCGTGAAATCTTCCGCCGATTCCGGCGCGATCCCGGTCTTAGCCGCCTCATCGGACGTTTTTACCTCGATCAGCGCCTCGAGCTTCTTTCCGAGCTCTCCCGCGCGCCGGTCGAGTTTCCGGGCGGTGTCGGTATCGTCGAGGGACTGTATCCAGTCGAACACCGCCGCCGCCTTGTTGGCCTTGTTCTCCTGCAGATGCCCGAGGAGATGCCGCGCATAACGGACATCCGGTATCTCGGCGAATTTCTTCTCCGCTTCCTGCACGCGGTTCTCGCCGATATGGGAAATCCCCGCGTCGACCGCCTCGACAATATCGCCCGACGGGCGTGTCTTGGACACCGCGACCAATGTGACCGGCCAATTTATCCCCGCGCGGTTACGCGCATTGTCTATCCTTTCCAGAACAGATCGAATATTATCCCGAACGGACATTTTTCTCCCCGGTAATATTATATCGAAATTTACAAAAAAAATCGATTTCCATCAAGCAATATCGCATCGATTTTTAGTACCGCGATAAAAAACGGGCTGTCCGCTACGGGGCTGTTGACGATGACGGAAATTTGGCTATTTCCCGTCACTGCGATGAGCGGAGCGAAGAAGCAGTCAATAGAACATTATACGCATTAATAAAATAGATTGCTTCTGCCTCGTTTCAAAAAGTTTTGTAGTGTGGCATCGCCTGTCTACCCTCGTAGAAGGCAGGCAATGACATTGTGTTTTTTTTATAAATTCCGATACGAACAGCCCGGCAATATGCGAAATGATTGATATTTACAGTTGATAACCCAGTTCCAGCGCCTGGTAGTTCAGGTTGACGACTTTTTCGCCCTTTTTCAGGAATTTCTCATTGATGACGCGCTTGAGCTCGTCGAGGGTGATGAACGATTTCTCGCGGATCAGTCTGCCGATCATAATCACGTTCGCCATCTTCTGGTTTCCCAGAGTTTCGAGCGCCATCGACTCCATCGGTACTTTGACCACCTTCCGTCCGGGGAAATCGTAATCCTTTTTCGCGACGGTGGAGTTGATCATAATCAGCCCGTCCTTGCGGACCTGCCCGGCGAATTTGAGGAGAGACGGCTCGTTGAACGCGATCAACGTATCCGCGTCGCTGATGATAGGCGAGCCGATCTGCTTATCGGAGATAATCACATGGCAGTTGGCCGTACCCCCGCGCATTTCGATCCCGTAAGACGGCATAAATGTCGCCTCGAGGCCGATATGTACCGCCGATTCGGCGAGCATCAATCCCGCCGACAGCGCTCCCTGACCGCCGAAACCTGAAACAATGATTCTTTCTATCATAGACTATTCCTTATAATCGTCTTTATAGACGCCGATCGGGAAGAAATTCACGAGTTCGTTCGTGATATATTTATTGGACTCCACGGGAGTCATTTTCCAGTTCGTGTTACAGTTCGAGAGGATTTCGACGAAACTGTAACCCTTACCGTCGAGCTGGAGTTCGAATGCTTTCCTGATGGCTTTCTTGGTCTCGCGCACCCCGCGCACATCAGCGACCGTCGTCCGCACCGCGTACTTTACGCCCGGGAACGTCGCAATCAGCTCCGCCATCTTAATGGGGTAGCCCTCAGTGGAGGGGTTGCGCCCGCCGGGGGTAGTGGTGGTGATCTGCCCGACCAGCGAGGTCGGCGCCATCTGTCCGCCTGTCATCCCGTAATTCGCGTTATTGATAAATATCACCGTGATATTCTCCCCGCGGTTCGCGGCATGAATCGTCTCCGCCATACCGATAGACGCGAGATCGCCGTCTCCCTGGTAGGAGATGACGAGCCGGTCGGGAAGGACACGCTTGATACCGGTTGCCACAGCGGCGGCGCGCCCATGGGCGGCCTCGCAGACGTCGAAGTCGAAATAGTCGTAGGCGTTCACCGCGCATCCGACAGGGGCTACCGCGATCGTGCGTTCCCGCACGTCCAATTCGTCAACCGCCTCGCAGATCAGACGGTGCGCCGTCCCATGCCCGCATCCGGGGCAGTAGTTGAGACGGAGATCGACCATACTCGACGGGCGTTCGTATATTATTGTTTGTTCCATACTATCCTCACTTCAGTAACGATTTCAGCCGGCGGTATACTTCCGCTTCTTCGGGGAATGCCCCGCCCGGCGTACCGTACAACTCCACAGGCGCTTTCCCGTTGACGGCGAGACGCACGTCCTCGACCATCTGTCCGGCGCTCATTTCCACTACCAGCATCGATTTTACCCGTGAGGCCAAATCTGCGAGACGCTGGTACGGGAACGGGTAGAGCGTGATGGGGCGGAATACCCCGACCTTCAGTCCCTCGACGCGCATACTTTCGACTACAGTCCGCGCGATACGCGACGGCATCCCGTAGGCGACCGCGATCACATCCGCGTCCTCGGTCATATATTCTTCGTAGCGGATCTCGTTCTTCTCTATCTCGCGGTACTTCGCCTGTAATTTATTGTTGTTAATAATCACCCCGTCCTCGTCGAGCCAGAGGGAACGGATGACATTCTTCTCGCGGCCTTTGCACCCGGTCAGCGCCCACGGTTTCGCGGGAGGCTTCGGGACATAATCGTCGCGGACAGTCACCGACTCCATCATCAGTCCGATAACGCCGTCGGAGAGGATCAGGCTGGGTATACGGTAAGTATCGGCGAGTTCGTAGCCGAGGATGGCGAAATCCATCATTTCCTGCGGGGAGTTCGGCGCGAGAACGATGAGATGGTAGTCCCCATGCCCGCCGCCCTTGACCGCCTGGAAGTAATCGGCCTGGCTTGCGGCGATATTGCCGAGGCCCGGCCCGCCGCGCTGAACGTTAGCCATCAGGCACGGGAGATGGCACGCCGCGAGGTAGGACACCCCTTCCTGCATCAGGCTGAAACCCGGCGAGGAGGTGGTCGTCATCGCGCGCGCTCCGGCTGACGCCGCGCCCAGTACCATATTGACCGACGCGACTTCGCTTTCGGCCTGCACGAAAACGCCGCCCGCTTCCGGGAGACGCGACGCCATATATTCGGGAATCTCATTCTGCGGCGTGATGGGGTAGCCGAAGTAATACCTGCATCCGGCGATAACAGCCCCTTCCGCGAGAGCGATGTTTCCCTTCATCAGCATTCGTTTCGACATTATTCGGTCTCCTTGGTGATCTTTATCACCGCATCGGGACAGATCAAGGCGCACTGCTTACACCCCGTACACAGGTCGGGATTACGGGTTTCCGCGTATAGCCAGCCCATCGAGTTCACATCATGACCGATAACCAACACCTCTTTAGGGCATACTTCCACGCAAAGGCCGCAGCCTTTACATTTTTCGGTATCGACCTCAACAATAAATTTCACAAATCCTCCGGTATCATTCCAAGACGGCATGTTTTTTCTTTTGATAAAAAATATCAAAAAAACAATTATAAATCAAATACATGCCACGAAAAGGGGGGAAAAAGAAAAAAATAACAAATTAAATTAACGTATTATGACGGGAAATAAAAAAAATGTCAAAATCATTTTGATTGATTTTGCAGGTATAAGGCGATCCTTTTTATCAGTTCATCCCCTTCCGGCAGGCCTGCAAGTTCCCCATCCGAAATAATCCCCCAACCGGGTAAAAGTTCTATCCGCCGCAACGGTATGACCGCATCGCCGTCATCCGGCCCGGAGAAGTACGCCCATCGCCTGCCGAATATCCGGCAGAACTGTACCCGAATGCCGTACTCCCGTTCGATGAACGCCCCGGCCATATCCAGAGCCTCTTTCAGGCCGCGTCCGGGAGTAAATATCTCAGATATAGAGGTCACGTTCGCCGTTGGTGATCCTGCCGAGGTAGTCGTCGAACGTCGTCAGCAGTTTTTTATTCTTATAGAACGGATCGGCCTTAATCTGCTCCAATTCCTTCTGTATAATCACTTCCGCGGCCGCACGTGTCTTGTCGCTCGCGAAATCGTCTATCCATTCTCTATAGGTAAGCACCGCGTTGAGTTTGCAGAACTTCCCCTCGACGCCCGATTTCAGGAGTTTCATAATCTTATCGCCGGTACGTCCGCAGCGGTATCCCGCGGTGCAGAACGATGTAATCAGTCCCATCCCCGCGAACTCGCGGACAACATCGTCCAGAGTGCGGATATCCCCGAGCATGAACTGCTGGCGGTCGGACTCCTGCTCCTCGGCCGCGTCGCTGTACGCGCCGATCCCGATCCGGGTGGACGCATCGGTCTGGGTACATCCGAGCGGGATGATCTTTCTACGCATCCCGGCGGATTCCCTCGCGGTGATAATCATCCCGGAATAGGGGATCGACAGCCGGAGCACGATCACGAGCTTACGGAAATCGGCGTCGGACACCATGTACGGGGATTTATTGTTTAAATCCATACCCTCGGCGGGGTTGAGGCGCGGGAAGGAGATCGTATGCGGGCCGATACCGAAACGGTCCTCGAGGTCGATAGCGTGATAGACCATCCCCATGACCTCGAAACGCCAGTCATACAGGCCGAATAACGCGCCGATAGCGACGTCGTCGATACCCGCGTCGAGCGCGCGGTGCAGGGCGTAGAGTCTCCACTGATAGTCCGCCTTGACGCCGGAGGGGTGAAGCTCGGAGTAACGTTTATGATGATAGGTTTCCTGGAATACCTGGAATGTACCGATGCCCGCCCGCCAGAGTTTCTTGAGGTCGGCGACCGACATCGGGGCGGCGTTGATATTCGCGCGGCGTATCTGCGCGATCCCGTTCCGAACGGGCGCTTTCACATCGTAGACAGCCTCGATCGTATCGGCGATATAGTCCGCGCCGGAGCTCGGGTGCTCGCCGTAAACCATAATCAGGCGCTTGTGCCCGATTTTGCAGACCGACTCCGCTTCTTTGCGTACCTCGTCGAGAGTCAGCGTCCGGCGGCGTTCCTTCGTATTATCCGCGCGGAACCCGCAGTACAGGCAATTATTCACACAGAGATTACTGCAATAGAGGGGGGCGAAGGTAACGATACGGTTATCGTAGACCTTGCGTTTGATATCTCCCGCGGCGCGGGCCATCTCCTCCCATAACTCCTCGTCCTCGACATTCAGGAGGGCGGCGGTCTCTTCAGGGTCGAGACGCCGGATTGATAACGCCTTCGCGATAATATCGCGCACGCGGGATTTCTCCGGGCGGGCGCCCGCCGCGATCTGCGCGTGTATCAGCGCGTCGTCGATAAAATCCTTCCCGCCTATCAGGTAACGGTCAATCTCGCCGCGCTTAATGGTGTTCGTAATAAAATCCTTTACAGCCGTGGTCATGAATCTTCTCCAATAATCCTATTAATACAGTATAATATAACGCGAGGTGAAAGTCAAACAAACCGGTTATTTTATTAATGTTCCCGCCGAGGACGTATTCCCGATCACGTCGCTGAAATAGAACTGGACGAACGCGGGCGGTATAACCTTCAGCTTGATCGTAAACGTTTCCGCCTTCGAGTCGAGGATGCCGTCGTCGGGAAGGATACCGATCCATTCGCCGCCGTTGACCGAGTACTTCGCCCGGAATACCGGGAGAAGCGCGTCGTTCGCGGTCACGGTGAACACGGTATAAAAGCCCTCGTTCTTCACCCCGGTTATCTGCACCGCGGGCGGAGTGCCGTCGATATAAAAACTTTCGCCGATAATAATATTCGTCTTGCCGCCGCTCATGGGGTTGGACTTGACGTCGCTCGCCACCACTTTCGCGCGGTAAACCCCGTCGGGGAACGCCTTGTATTCGAGGTCGAACGCGGGGCTTTTCAGCGGATTTCCGTTCATCTTGACCCATCCGTTCTCTTCCTTCGCGATATAGACATCGTAAACCAGTTCGTCGTTATTCGGGTCGGACGCTTCCCATTTGACCGATATCATCAGGTCGGAATATTTATAGGAGATATTTTTAAACACCGGCGGCATATTCCATTCGACATACGGGATATTCATCTCGTTGAGGAACGGCGTATGCTTGCCGTCGGAGGTCAGTTTTACTTTATACTGGATATAACGCGCGGGGGCGCAGGCGATCTTTCCCTTGAGGGATACCCAGTCGCCCCAGTAATCGGTCTCGCTGACCGCGCCGGAACGGAAGAAGTACGAGATATCCGTCCCCGGCAGGAGGTTTTTCTCGATAATCGGAACGCCCCATTCGGCGACAATCCCGGCGTCGAAAATATCCGACATATAGTAACCTTCCTTAGCGTAGCTCTCCTCGATCTTCACGATCCCGGACGGCAGAAGGAGCACGGCGTAGAGTCCGTCGGTGCCCTCGAGGAATTTCAGGAACTTACCGCTCCCGAGCGAGGTAAATTTCACGGTGGTATAGTCGGGGCTGATCTCGAAATATCCCCCGCGTTCGTCGGTGCCGATAATCAGGGAGTTTTTCAGGTGCGATACCGCGATAAAACGGAGCCCGCTTTTCTCGAACACTTTCTCGGACGCGCCGTTGGGATGAATCTTGTATACCGCGCTTAACGTGTTCTGGTCGGGGTTCTGCCCCTGTTTCTGCTGGGTCTTCTGGAAATTATACTCCATATATAAGTCCTTGCTCGACGTGGTGATAAAGATATACCCGTCGAAGAAGTCGAACCCGGTGACCGCGTTATCGAACGATACCATCGCGACCGCCTTCTGCCCGTCGAGACGGTACAGGGCTTTTTCGCCGCAGAAGTACAGCGTATCGTTAATCATCTTCCCGTAGATGATATTGTCCTCGTCGGGAAGCGTGACTGAAAACTTCTCCTGCTGGTTCTCGAAGTAGTAAACCATAGCGGGGTCGCCCGCGAGGATATAGAAACCCTTCGCCGCGGGAACTATCTTCCACGCGTAATTATTCTTCAGGGAAATTTTCTTCTTCTGCTGGAATTTCTGGTCGAGGACTATCACCTCGGCGTAAGGAATGGCCGTCAGGTAAATATCGGCCGAGACGACCGCGATGTCGCTGAAGAACAGCGAATCGGGCGAGGCGTACACTTCCTTTGAAGTACCGCCCTGCACCAGTACCAAACTTGCGGAATCGCCGATGCCGACGAGGTAGCCGCCGTCGAACTGCGCAAGACTCCATATGAGCTTATCGGTCTGATACACCGATTGGTACGCGTGCGCGAGCTCAAGTCCGCCGTTCTGAAGGAGACAGACGTTGGAGAGCTGGTAGCTCGCCACATCGTCGAATTTATAATCTGAGATATATTTCGAAGTCACGGCGAACGCCGCCGTTACGGACACGATTAATGCCGTCAGTATTCCCGCACGCAGTCTCATAGAATCCTCCTGCGTATAGGATAACGCATTCCGGGGAGTTCGGCAAGTATTCGATTAATGGACGGGAATTTATATAGGACAATGCGGATGCATAGCTAAAAAAGAAACCCATTCCTGCGGGAAGGATTTCAGTGCGCAGGCTATTACTTGAACTTGGTTAAAAACATATCGCCGGTACCCGCGCTGGTTTTATCATCTGCTCCGCCCCAATCATCGCTGAAATTGACGTTAGTCTGGAAAACCCCGAAAACATAGGTCGCCCCGGATGTATCCACGGCAAGCGCAAATCCAGAATCCAGTTGAGAACCCCCGACTCTTTGAGTGATTCCATACGTACCGTCTGCGTTAATTTTTGTGATAAACATATCACTATTACCCGCGCTGACTTTAATATCTGTCCCGATATATCCCGTCCAATCGGCCGCGAAATTAACATTACTTTCGAATGATCCGGTTACATAGACATTATCACTATCATCGGTGGTAATAAAATTACCCTGATCGTTTCCTGAACCGCCGATTATTTTAGTCCATCCATAAGTTCCGTTCGCGTTAATTTTAGTGATAAAGACGTCGTTTCCGCCGGATGAAAATTTATTGTCCGAACCGCCCCAATCCTGCGCAAAATTAATGGTATATGTTTCGGGGAAGCTGCCGGTAAAATAGACGTTTCCCAGACTATCGGCGGCGATAGAATATGCAAATTCCGACGCGCCTTGGCCTATCAGTTTCGTCCAGCTATAGTCGCCGTTATTACTGATTTTTGTAATAAAAATATCATAAAGCTGGGGCGACCTTGAATCAGTTCCTCCCCAGTCCGCGGCAAAATTTACCCCTAAGCTGCTTCTGGTATAGCCAGTAATATAAATATTTTCCCACGGGTCGGCAGTGATTTCTTCCGCCTTGTCGATTCCCGAACCGCCCAATCTTTTCGTCCATCCATAGGAACCGTCGGCACTAATTTTTGTGATAAATACATCCGAACTCCCAGCGTTGGTTTTACTATCGGTAGAGCTCCAATCCCCCGCGAAATTCACCGTGTAATAATAATTACCGGTTATGAAGATATCACCGCTGGGCGAAACTGTAATGGAATTTGCGGTATCCTGACCTGTTCCGCCTAATCGTTTGGTCCAGCAATAGCTCCCGTTGTTACTGATTTTCATAACGAAAATATCCCAGGCCGAACTTGCATTTGTTTTAATATCACTCCCGCCCCAGTCCGCTGCAAAGTTTACGGAAGAACTGTAGTAGAACCCCGTCACGTAAACATTTCCGGCCGAATCAAACGCTAATGAGTTTCCGCTTTCTGCGAGGTTTCCTCCGGCTTTTTTCGTCCATCCATAGGTTCCATCGGCATTTATTTTAGTAATAAACAAATCCTGATCGCCCCCGCTTGTTTTTGATTCACTTTGGCCCCAGTCCGCTGCAAAATTCACGGTAGAACCGAACGAACCCGAAAGATATATATTTCCAGCCGGATCAATATTGATGGATGATGCTTGATCCATAATAGCCCCGCCGATTTGCCGTGTATAACGATAAGCAGTTGTGCAGATTATTTTCCATATAGTCCCATAATTAGTTTTTCCGTTATCGGTAATCGCCATTGTATTGATAGTGTTTGTTCCGTTTTGTAATGACAGTTCGATTGACCAAGAGGTAGTACCTGATGTATTCGACCATACTCCGCTGTTTAGTTGAACCTGAACTTGGGTGATATGATAGGGTAATGGAACGCTGGATGAACCGGAGAGTAGAATCAGTGGTACTACAGTCGTACTCTGGTTTGCGTGTGAAGTAATACTGATAGACGGGAATGAATATTTGATAACTTTCAAAGAGGAGACTGTTGAATTGGTAAGATCGCTATCCGAGATCGCGCGGGCATAAATAGCATTAGTACCTTCTACTAAAGTGAATGGCATCGACCAACTGAATGTTCCGCTTGCTGTCATCCATGCCCCGCCGTTTGATCGGACCTGTATCATGGAGATTTGGAACGGATTAAGTACGCTTGCCGTTCCTGAAACAGTTATTGTGGGGATATTTGTTGAAAAATTATCGGCGGGATAGGAAACCCCGATTGAAGGATAGGTCGCTTTTATAACCTTCCATACCGCGGAAGTGTTGGTTTTTCCGTTGTCCGAGATTGCGCGGGCATAGATGGTGTTTGTTCCCTCGATAAGCAACAGGTTGTTCGTCCAAAATTCGGTTCCGGTTGCCGTATTCCATGATCCGCTGTTCAACTGTACCTGTACAGAAGTAACCACATTCGGTAGATCGATAAGTGTCGAACCCGAAAGGATGATGTTCGGGTTGGTGACCATAGACCCGTTGGCGGGGGAAGAAATAACTACAGAAGGGATATTTACACGGTTTATCCAAACCGACTTTGGGTCGCTCACATTGCCGGCGTTATCTTCAGCAATGACCGTATTTGTATGAATTCCGTATGAAGTGTTGGAAATATTCGCAGTCCATGTTTCTCCTATCAGGGAAACAGGTATCGTTGAACCATCGAGAAGAAGGGTGACTTTTTTAACTCCCGAATTATCATCCTGAACTATTCCGGTGACCTGATAGATTGCCCCGACTTCTTGACCGTTCTCGGGGGAATTGATAGCGATAAGCGGTGGAATATTGTCCTTGTGTTGATTGTCAAGTATTTTTGAAATATCGCTCGGCTCCAGAAGTTCCTTGAATAAAGTACATCCTCCAAAAAACAGAATGACAAAGGTTCCGATAAAGACCCCTTTCTTTTTCATTGCCCGCCCCTAAAAAAACAATCGATGTTTCATAACATTATATCATAGACAGGTAAAAATAATGTCAAGAATGTAATATGTTTTTGTTATAATACTGCGTATGTTTAAATAAAACTGTTAATAAAGAATTTATTGATATATCTTTCCATATAAAATATTTTGTGAACTATTATATAACCGGCAATTGAGAATTTTACTCGTATATGATACAATATGGAACTAAAAAAAGGAGCGCCCATTGAAAGGCCTTGTAATCATCCCTACATACAACGAACTGGATAATATAACCCGGATTATCCCGGAAATCCTCGCGCAGGATAAGGAGCTCGACGTCTTAGTGGTGGACGACGGTTCGCCCGACGGGACTGCCGGCGCGGTCAAGGGTATGATGAAGAAGAGTAAGAAAATTCATATTCTCGAACGCGAGAAAAAGTCCGGCCTCGGGCGCGCGTATATCGCGGGGTTCCGCTGGTCGCTCGAGAACGGGTACGACTATGTGATCGAGATGGACGCGGATTTCTCGCACGACCCCGGCGAACTGGGACTCCTGATTACCGCGATGCGGAACGGGAAGGACGCCGTATTCGGGTCGCGTTATATCCACGGGGTACGGGTGCTGAACTGGGACATGAAACGCCTGATCCTGAGCGCGGTGGGCAATTCCTACGCGCGGTTCGCCACGGGGGTAAAACTCACCGACCTCACCGGCGGGTATAACCTCTACACCCGCAAGGTGCTCGAGGGGCTGAACCTCGACAGGATTACCTCCAACGGGTACTCGTTCCAGATAGAGATGAAGTCCAAGACGGTGTTCAAGAAGTTTACGGTCGAGGAAGTGCCGATTATTTTCCGCGACCGTTCGCAGGGCGCGACCAAGATGAGCGGGGGGATTGTCAACGAGGCGTTATTCAAATGCTGGAGAATCCGTTTCGATAAATGGTTCAAGAAGTATTAGAAGTAATAAGTTACCCCTCGCAAATGCTCGGGGCAGGCAAGTTACAAGTTTAAAGTGAAAAGTGAAAAGTTGAAGAGCGGGGCTTTTCGGGACTAAGTGGAATACAACACTATTGGGCGATGAATCAGACGAGGAAAGTGAATGGTTGACTATATCGAAATCGCAAAAGAAATACGAAATGAGAAGTATCCTGATAGTGATTCAGTATTACTTGCAGGATCAATAGTCAGAAATGAAGAAACGAAATACTCTGACCTTGATATAATTGTTATTTATAAGTGTTTGCAAAAGGCGTACAGGGAATCATTTATTTACAGTGGTGTTTTAGTAGAAACATTTGTCCATGATCCTGAAACCATTGATTACTTTTTAGAGAAATATGATAAAAGTAGTAGTTCTTCAGCTTTATCACAAATGATTGTAGAGGGTATTGAGATTCCGTATTCTACTCCCCTATCAAGAGAAATAAAGAAAAAAGCTCATGGATATATTCTGGCTGGGCCAAATGAACTAGATGAGCAGACCAACAATAATATGAGATATGCAATTACAAATCTCATAGACGATATTCGTGATTACAAAAACAAATCAGAGCTTTTAGGAACATTATCATATCTTTACATTTCTTTATCCGAGTTCTATTTCAAAGCAAATGGATGCTGGGCTGGAACTGATAAGTATGTATCTCGCTTAATGAAAAAGTATAATGCTGATTTAGAAAATAAGGTTTTTGATGCCTTTAACACTGCGATTAAGGACGAAAATATTGATAAAGTTATTAAAATCACAGAAGATATTTTAAAGCCGTTTGGAGGATTTTTATTTGATGGATATAGGTTTGATGCCACTGAAGAAATGAGAATGCGGAAACAATAGAGCGATAGGGACTTGCGGTCTGCTGATAGTGGTCGATGACTCAAATAGGTCAATGTCTTGCGCCTTCGCGCCGTAGTTTTTATCCGCGGGGATCTGCATAATCCGTGTAATCCGCGTGGAATTGGGTTTAACCGACTCCTTTACACCTTCCCGAACACCCGCATCGCCATATCGAGGACGTCGTCCACCGATTTCTCGTCGGCCGTCCCGGAATAGGCGTTCCGGCTGCAAGCGTCGTAAATATCCTTCAACCCCGATAAAACCTCGTCGGGCAAATCTTTCTTTTTCAGTTCGTCCAATATCTCGCTGAATTTCAGCCCGGCGGGGAGTCCCCGCTTATCGGTGATATAATAGAACAAGCCCTTCTGGAGCGCGAGGTAGAATTCCTTATAACGGCGGTTCTTCAGGTTCTCGCGGGATTCGGACAGGTACTTCGACAATCGGCTGTTCGCGAGGAACCTGCGGGAGTAGCCCGTATCGGACGACATTTTCCGCATATGCAATCCGTAGAAACGCGACAGGAGCGGGAGGACTCCGAACACGATAATCACCATCCACACGAACGGGGAAAGGGGGCTGCCGTTCCGGTCGATCAGGCCGTCGAGCGGTTTCGGGTCGAATGTGCGAACCTCGGTCAAAACACCCGCTCCCTCGACGACATCGAAACTGAACTCAGGGAGTTCCGCTTTATTCGGGATAACCCCGAGGCTGTAATACGACAGCTTCAGTCCGGGGACTGTGAACTTCCCGGGTTTCTGCGCGAGGATGGTATATTTCACGGTCTGGACGAACCACGGCAGTCCGTTCCGCCATTCCTTGAATCCGGTCGACGTCTGCGGTGTGGAGATAAATAACCCCGGTACGGTCAGGTTCTTATACGGGTTGGCGAGCACCTTGAGGTTTCCGTTGCCCTCCATCACTAGGGTGACTTCGAGCATTTTCCCTACCGCGACTGTGTCGGTGGAGACGCTGATGCGGATTTGGAAGTCTCCGATATAGGACAATCCCGCGTCGTCGGAGATTTTATAGGAATCGACGCCGATATTCTCGGCCATCAGCCGGAGATGCCCGTAGGAGGTGACCGCGACAATCTGCGGGGGCATGATCCCGAGCGTACCGGCCTCGATCGGATAAGCCACGTATCGTTTGATGATCTTACCGTAGTACTGTTCCCCGCTGATCGTGACGCCGAATATATCGTTATTCGAAAGGAATTGCGTCAGGTCGTAGACCAGGAGTTTATCCACGCGGATAGGGGCGGTCTCGACATACTGCCCCTCGAGAATCTCCTTAGTCGATGAGAACGCGATCGCGTCGAGCATCAGCGGCTGTCCGGTGAATACCCCGTTCTTCGCGGGCACGAGCCGCAGGAATACTTCCGGTACTTTGGGTTTGTTGTCCTTGAACATCTGGTCGAACATCGCGAACGGGTCGTTACCGGAACTCCCGCCGGATTGTACCGAACCCTCGACCACCTTGATCTCGAACGGTTTCGTGGTGTAGGTCTCCCCGTCGATCAGGATAGAGAACGAGCCGACCTTGATCGTGCCCTTCGTCTTAGGGACGAAGACGAACGTATAGCTCATCTCGACCGTCTGCGAAATCTGCCCGTTGATGATGGTGGTGGTGAATCCCGATGTGACCATCGGCCCCTTGAGGCGGTACGCGTTTGATTTGGGGGTGGCGATATCGTCGGCTTTCCTGTCGAGGGTGATCGTGATATTCGCCTGATCGTTAATACCGATCTCCTTGGAGTCGACCGAAAACTGGATTTTCGGCGCGGCGGGGTAAATGGTGTTTGTAAAAAGCAGAAGATATAACGGGAACAGTATTTTCAGGAGTTTTGGTTTCATCGGTTACCTCACGGAATCAGTACGGTTTCAGTATAAACAGACGGGGCGGATTTGTCAAAGGGCGGGGATATCCGGGGAATTACTCCTTTTCAATCTCTTTCTTTATTTTATTTTTAAGTGCGCCGACTATATTGTCGAAACCGAACTCGAGGTCTTTGAGTATCAATTTGCGTTTCTCGCCCTCCAGTCGATTGATCGCGGCGAGAACCATGTCCGGTTCCGAGAGGTACATATCGCCCAAAATCCAACGCGGAGCCTCGGCGGCGGAGTTCCGGGTCGAAACGAGAAATTGAATATAGAGGTCAAGTAACGATACGTCCTTATTCTTACAGACGAGTTTTTTTATTTGATCTAAGCTCGGGTAGAGCACATCGTCGTAATTCTTGTGTATTTTCTCATGCCATTCTTTATTGACAGACCCTACCTGATAGTTCTCATAAAGTTTGATATGGTCTTTCAGGATTTTTTCCGCGTCGTTATGCGTCAGTTCCTTCGCGAAGGAAAAAGACGCGATAAAGAGGAAAAATAGAATATATGGAAATCTTATCATACGCTACGCCCTGCTTTTATCGCGAATTTTTCATCTATTTATCCATCCGCCTATTTACCGCCGGAAAGTTCCGCGATATTTTCCTTAAACTCCGCGATTTTCAGGAGGGTATTGTTGGTTACTTTATAGACCAGTATGGCGTTACGGGTTGTCCCGTTATAGGCGACGAGAACTTCCTTTCCGGGGATACCGTCGACATTAAGCGCGACAAGCAGGTTATCGTCGGGAATAGATACCGGAAGTATCAGGTTGGTCACCGGGTACGATGGGAAACCGACAGGGTGATTATCCCCAATAGTTTCGATAGTTATCCTGTTTGTAAGAATCCACTTATCCTCGTTCAGGAGGTACAGGTTAAGCCGGTAGACCTTATCCTCGCCCTCCTCGACCATCGCCGCCTCGTCCTTTTTATCGCCGTTGAGGTCGTCCAGCACATAGAGGAACATATGCTTCAGGACAACCCCGAGATAATCGTCGGCGATCACGGCGTACTTAGGCTGGGACTCGGTCTGGGTCTTGGGTTTGTCCTGCGTACACCCTGTAACCAGCAATACCGCTAATAAGAAATAACGCATTCGGCGCCTCCCCCTATCATGATGGAATGATTATAATACATGGGATTGATATGTCAAGTACGGGGGTTAAAAACGCTGAGTGGAATAATCGTTCCATCTATCGAGGGTATCCCTGAGTTTAACCCATCGCCCGCGCGCGGAGGAAAAAGAGTACTCCGGCCGCCGCAAGAAGGATGATAGTCGAGACCGGGGTGAAGGAGCACTTAGCCTTGTACCCGAGCAGGCAGGCCTTGGAAGCGCCGGGGCTGGGTATCAGGGTCAATCCGCCCAGTACCAGCAGGATAATCGCGATCGTGAACAATGTCGACGCGGTTTTTTCTGCGCCCATCGGCCGTCCTCCTTAACCTAATAAAATAACGCGCTCAGGGTGTTTACCGCGTCGGCGATCTGTTTGCTCCGGCTGAAACTCCCCCAATGTACGATCGCGTTCCCCGGAACCTCCGCGCCCTTCGATTTCAGGATGCCCGTCATTTGCGCCATAGCCTGATTCCCGCCCCACGCGGAGAACGGGAAGAATTGGGTCAGCAGGCACGCGGCCTTTTTGCCCGAGAACGAACGGATCCCGTTCAAGTACGCCGCCATCGCGGGCGAAAGTTTACCCCCTCTGACGGACGCGCAGAGTACCAACGCGTCGTATTTATCTATCGACGGGCTTGTCTGGAGTCGGACGCTTTGCGCATCGTAGACCTGCTCGTCGACAGGTATTACCTTCCCGATCTCGGCGGAATGCCCTCCCGCGATAAGCTTCTCCTGTATTTTCAGCGCAACCGACAGCGTATTACCGGTCTTGGAATGCACGATGATGCCGATTTTCATATTTACTCCTATTCCGCTATGCCGGTAATTTTCATCACTTTCGCGGATATAGCTTTCTCGGTATTCTTGAGTACCGTTTCATCCTCCGACGATGCCGATGTGATCGCGTCTATTTTCGACTGGTCGAGACCCTCGCCGTAGGGCGCCGCGAAAAGGTGGTACATCGAGACATAGACGATTTTCGGGGAGTAGTTGTTTGCGATAATATACTCTGGCGCGGGTTTCAGCGTGTGAAACGCCTCGATACTGGAGAGCAGGACGACCGCGTCGTAATCGGAGGGACTGTGTTTTACCGCGTTGGAGATCGAATCGACGGTGACGGCGATATCCCGTGAGTTCAGGTCTGCGACCAGCGCGTCGATCAGCCGCAATTTAAAGTCGCTCCTGTAGGAAAGGATGCATACCCTGACTTGGGAGTCTCCGGCGGGATAATTTTGCAGAATCACGGGCTTTGCCGTATAGGGTTTCGACCCGCACCCCGCGAGCGTAATCATGGAAACGATACCGATAAGAAATAGATACTTCATAGTTCCTCCATTATATTTAAACAGCAATCTTTGAAAACCCCGGTTACTTTTCCGGTGTTCCCGGCTGTTTCCGCAGATGCAGGCGGTAATAAATATATACCGCTATCCCGGCGAGAAGCGACGCGATATCGACGATGATCGCCACAGTCATATCCCGGTACAGCCCGAGCCCGATCTTGGGCGAGCCTTCGAGAAATAACGGGATATCCGGCTGAAGGTCTCCCCCCGCCATCGGGTGCGTGATAAAATCGATGATCCAATGGCTGAACACCGCCGCGCCCATGACAATACCCCCGCGCGGGCTTTTCATAATCACCCCGGCGGCCGCCCCAACTGTGATCGACCACACCGCCGACATAAATAACCCGTGCGTCCACGCCAGAATACTCTCGCTTCCGACGGAGAACGCCATCAACGCGAAGCAGACCAAATCCAGAAACATCCCCGCCGCGACTAATACCCCCACCGGGACTTTGGGGGCGAGGGGTTTCATCGCAAACCCGGCTCCCATATGCGCGAAAAATGCCATTGCTTCCTCCTGATTATTCTATATTATTGCTAGACCTTCCGCGATGCGGATTTGTTCAGGCGGACGAAATCGCGCGCCATAAATACCAGCCATACGATCGTCGGGATAAGCGAAAGCATCGAGACCCAGATCCCGATCGTGCCCGCAGTCGGGGGAATGAACATCATCGAAGCGGTAATAATCCCCGTGACCGCGACGGGCTTTCGGAAAAAACGGCTCCGCAGCATGAGGATCGAGATGATTAAAGTGGTAGTCGCGCCCAGGATATAGCTGATATCGAACGTCGATCCGTTGTAGATAGCGAGCAGGGTCTGTCCCGCCGCGAGGAGCGCGTTTTTCTGCGCGTCCGTGGCCGCCGCGAAGTACTGATCGCTGAGCGACATCATTGTGAACGTCGCCTCGCGCGATACGATATAGAGGACAATACTTACTATTCCGAGGATCAGGGCGAGGGTCGACCATGACTTCTCATCCCGCCGGAGAACGACGTAGATCGCTATGTACATCGGGATGATCAGCAGATAGTCGATGGTCAGCAGGAGATCGAGGTCCAAGAGGCCGAGGAGCCTGTTCTGCTGGAATAACGTGAAGAAATCGATCACAGTCTGCGGCGGCGGGGAGACCATAAAGATCACAGCCTGCACGGGGATGACCGCGATCATATAAATCGCCGCGAAGATGGCGAATTTGAAAATACCCTTCCACTCCGCGATGTCGGGGAACGATTCCTGAAAATTGACGCTCATTCTTTCCTCCTTCGGATTGTTAAGCGTATATATATTACCTGATGCCGGGGAGAAAAGCAATAGGTATTTAATCCTATAATGAGTGATCTTTGATGAGATTGAGGAGTTCCATCTTATTACCGGAGCCGGTTTTCTGGTAAATATTGTAGATATGGTTGTTTACCGTCTTGAACGAACGGAACAGCTTCGCGCTGATCTCCTTGATCGACAGCCCGCTCAGGAGAAGTTCTATGATCTCCTTCTCGCGCGCGGTCAGCGAATATTTCTCCATGAAACTCCCGCCGATCTCGATTTTTTCCATAATCGACGGGGTTTTGATAAAAAAGTACTTGGCAGCGAAGACGACGCTCACGATATTGATCGCGAGGTAAAGGAGGTTGCGCCCCAGCATAATCAGCGTCGGGTTGCCCGTAACAATGATGATCGAGGTCTGGATGGGGATATCGATTAAAATCACGAGCGCGAGCGCTTTCAGCGCCTTCCGCAGGTCGGGATTGTCCATCTTTTTCAGGTTCAGGAATATCAGGATGCAATACCCGATAAACGACAGGAAAAGGATACCCAGATTTGCGCCGAAGGAAATATTCAGAAACGGCGGGTATACAATAGCGGGCTTGCCGGAGTTATAGACTGCCGCGATAACCGCCGACGCGAAGATGATCAGCCACGGCAGTCCGACTATCGCCTTCTTCGCCGGCGTGAGGGGCTTTTTCATAATCCCGTTAGCGAAAAGGGTGAAGGTGAGATTGATAATCGAGATAAAAAGCGCGAAGATCAGCGTACCGGTAATCTGGTAAAGCGCGTTACTCCCGGTGTAGACGAAATAGGTGACATAACTGAAGAACGTGGTGAAGGATACGGTAAGGGTGGTGCTGAATATGAATAACGAATAGCTCAGGATGGGTTTTATCCGGTACTTCAGATACAGCAGGAATCCCAACAGGGCGGTGATAATGCCCGATAAGAGACAGATAAAATGAATGAAGATATCGAGATGCTTCATAAAATCCCCGCGATCGAGAATTGTTTACGGAAAATGCGTCTTCACGGATAACCGGACTCAATAGTATTTTAATGGTTATATTATAGAAGCAAACGGCCTAAACGGCAATATTTTCCGTCGGCGCGTCAGATGTAAGTATTTTAAAAATATCACAAATATACTCTTTTTGAGCGGCGGTTCCCGTCCGTAATTTGACTCTTTGCGGGGAATTCGTTAAAATAATCCACCTTAATTTTAAGAGATAGGGTAATATACCTACGAGGAGGCCTGCCATGTTCGGTACCTTCCGCGGGGAGAAGTTCCTGAAACTTGAGTTCCTGATAAGTGCCATTCTTCTCATGTCGGCTTTAGTCTTTTCATTTGAAAGCAAGAAATATAAAATTGACTCGACTATCGAAAAGAACTACGAACAACTGGTCGTGTTTAAAGACCTTTGCGCGAAGCTGGATAAATCCGGCGGTTCGCAGACGGAGATTCTCGATGTTATCGCCGGGCTGAATACGCTTAAAGAGGGAGATTTCGTCCTGAAGGGCGACGTCGAACTGACGCTCGCGTCGGCGTATGTGAAGCTCGGGGATACCCAGAAGGCGAAGGATATCCTCGGATACCTCGCCGGGAACGGGGACGATACGATCACCCGGGCGGACGCGGTGATGACGCTCGCGATGCGTTATATCAATAACGAGAAATCCCCTTCCGCCGCCATCGCGCTCCTGGAGAAGTACCGTTCGTACTTCAAGGGATACCGCACCGACGAGTATTACCTGACCCTCGCGCTCCAGTATAACGATATCGGAAATCCGGTGACCGCCGCGCAGTATATATCGCTCGCGTCGTATATCCCCGATAACTACACCGACCTCTATAAACGTCTGACGACCCTGAACTGGGCGAATTATACCCGTGAGAACAAGCTGAAGATTATCGCGATGTTCTACCGGCTGGGCCTCCTGAAGGACGCGACCGACCTGATCGGGCAGTACATCGCGGAATTCAACCCGCACCCCAAGGAGGCGGAGACGCTTCTATTGGAACTGGTCACGCAGACGACGAAACCCTATGTAGCCGACCTGCTCGACCGTCTGGCGAAAAATCCGCAGTACGAGGCGGTCGCCGGGGAAATGAAACCGTTCCTTTCCGGTACCGCCGGGACTCTGCAAAGCGATTCCGCGAAAGTGCGCGGCGCGTATTACTACGGTCTCCTGTCCGGGTTGTCCGGCATCAAGAGCTATAATTCCTCGCTCGCCATGCAGTACTACTCGAAGTTCCTCGACGGCGATATCGATATGGATTACGCCAAGAAGAACCTGACCCTCGCGATACGCAACCTGCTCGCCTATAAAAAATATGCCGATATCACGAATATCACGATGCAGACATACCGGAAGCTGGGGATCGAAAACGGCCCCGATGGTATCGAGAAAGGTATTTCGTTCTGGAACGGATACAGTCTGTACCGTTACGGGAAATACGACCTCGCGTTGAAGGAGTTCGAGAAATCGATCGCGGCGCGCCCGGACGATTATTTCGCCGAGAACGCGAAGGACTATATTTTGAAGGTGTTGAAGGAACAGAAGCTCTCCCTCGAGGAATACCTCAGCCGTCTGGAGTATCTGTATATCACCGTGACCGACGCGAACCAGAAACTCTTCTACGCGAAGGTGCTTTTCTCGTTCAGGAAGGGTTACGGTAAGGAAATACTCCGCGAGAAAATTATCGGCCTGATATCGAAACAGTCATACAACCCTATTTATACCTATACCGACGACCTGATCCGGGCGTTCCAGATGAACGCGAACTATACCAAGTTCGTGATCTATATGCGCATCGGATTCGAGGATAAGGCCAAGGCGATCCTCTCATCGGCGGGCATCAACGATCCGCTGGTGCAGCAATTCTTCATCCTCCGCGAGTATATCTCCTACCGGAATTTCGATTACGCCGCGTCTTTCATGTGGGAGGAGACCCGGGATTCGTCCCTGAATGACAACTTCGCGTTCCTGCCGAAAGACCTCCGCATATTGTACTACCCCCAGCCTTATGAGGGAGAGGTGCAGATGGCGTTGTCGCGTGTGATAAACGACCAGATCGATAAGAACCTGATCTACGCGATTATCCGCGCCGAGAGTCTCTATATGCCTAAGGCGCGTTCGTATGTCGGAGCGAAGGGTTTGATGCAGCTCATGCCCGCGACCGCGAACTGGATGTCCGCAAGCCTGCTCGGTAAAAAGGACGTGGACCTGTACGACACCGGTCTGAATATCCTGCTCGGTACGGCGTACCTCAGCGATAATATCAAGGCCTACGGGTATATCTCCGCTATCGCGGCCTATAACAGCGGGTACTCGATCATCAAAAAGACTAAGGAACGGTACAGCCCCGATAACGAACTGATCCTGATGGAGATTATCCCGTATAAAGAAACGCGGGATTATATCATCAAGATACTGCGGAACTATTACCGTTATTCGGATATCTACGACAGCGAGCCGCTGAAGGTGAAATCCCCGCCGGTGAAGGCGATTATTTGAGCATTGTCGCCGCCGGATGAAAAGGCGCCGATAAGGGGGTGAAATCCCCGCCGGTGAAGGCGATTATTTGAGCATTGTCGCCGCCGGATGAAAAGGCGCCGATAAGGGGGTGAAATCCCCGCCGGTTAAAGCGATAATATAGTATCGCTCATCTCGATACGGGGCTGTCCCAAAAGTCCTATACTAGAGAAGGCTTGTCATTGCGAACCCCGCGCTGCAATATATTTTCGATGCGCGGGGTGAAGCAATCTATTTAAAGAACCAATAAAGGATTAAACAGACTGCTTCGTCTCTTCGTTCCTCGCAGTGACAAAACATTACAGGTAAAAATACACTTTTATGACAACTCCACTCGACGACCGAATCTCGAACACGGGCTATATCTTAATAAAACAGATCAGTCTCATATCGGGATTAGCCTGCTTGTCCCCGACTGTAAGGAGGGGGCGCAGCAGCGATACTAACTATGTAAACCGCTTTTTAAGCCGTTATTTCTGGCGTCAAATTATTTAACCCCCATTTTGTGCGCGTCACGTGTCTATGTTTTGCGTTTTTTTTGTTTTTCCTTTAAAATATGTTAAAGGATGGAAGCGACTTAGAGAAGGGGAATGTGGAACAAAACCTTCTGGAATTAAAAAAAGATATATATCTGGAATTACGCGACGGGAAATTCTCGAACGCGGAAGACATCGCGTTTAATGCGCTGGCCGACCAGATTACCGATTCCGATCTGGAGGAGGTGATGCGGGTCACGCGTTTCTGGGATAACCGCGCGGATGCGTTGATATTCAGCGAGGACAGGAACAGCGGCGAACTCCTTTTCGAGGAATGGGATCGTTTTGTCGAGTTCTGCGGGGAAAACAAGGTCGAGAATAAAAAGATTATCGGTTCGGTCAAGTCGTTTATTTTCCGGACCATTATCGATATGCTGATCGAGTACTTCCGGATCAATCCGTGCAAGGACAGGAATAATCTGGTAATGCTCGGGCAGGCGTTTTACGAGGTGGGGGAGAACCAGAAGGCGATTCAGACCCTCGAGTACGCTTTGAGCTTTCCGGGCGACGATAACGATATACGGATTTACCTGCTCCTCGGGGATATGTATTCCGAGAGCGGTAACGACGAACTCGCGATGGTGATGTTCGGCGAGGCGTTTTACCTCCTCCCCCAGATGATCAATATCGACGGGATCGGGTATACACCGATCAAGAAGCTGAAGAACAAGATAATCGAGGACGGTTTCTCGGGTAACGAGATTGCCGAATGGATACCGGTCTACGGGTATCTCTATAAGGGGCTGACGGTGCGCCGGAACCTCGAGTATAACGATTATCTCCAGTTACAGCAAAGGATTAAGGAATACGAGAAATCGCTGAAGATAGATAAAAAGGTGATCGGGATTATTACCCCGCGCCTCATCAATTATTACCTTTGGGTTTTCGACTATTACCTTTTCCAGATGAAGGCGCAGAAGGGCGCGAAAAAAGTCGCGGACAGGATTATCGCGTTATTCGACGAGCTGACCGACCGGGAAACATTGATGAATCGCCTGAAAGAGAGGGCGAGGACGATTTTCCAAAGCCTCCTTGAGGAGAATAATAGTTGGGATGCGCGGGGCGATGAGAATATAGGATAGCCCGCGTGAACGTTTTAGCGAGGCGGAGCCGGCGAGAGATGGAGCGGGAGTTCCCGCAGCGGCCTTATCGTTACAACGCGAGCCGATGCAATCTTTCAGGAAAAAAGTTTTCAATGCGGTAATGACGTAATAAGAAGTATTTTAACAAATGATAGAGGATTTGGAAGCAAATGGCAATAGTGGCAGTAGGTTCTTTAGCATACGACAGTATTCGGACGCCCTCAGGCTCTAAGGAGCGGATACTGGGCGGGTCGTTGACGCATTTTTCCAACGCGGCGGCGTTCCTATCCAAGCCGAGGCTGGTGGGCGTAGTCGGCGATGATTTCGGCGAGCCCGAATGGGAATTTATCCGCCGCAAATCGTCCGCGATCGACGGGGTCTCAGTCCTCAAGGGTGAAAAATCGTTCTTCTGGAAGGGGTATTATACCAAGGATTTCGACAGCGCGATTACCGAGGTTACCGAGCTGAATGCGTTCGCCAAATTTAAGCCGGTTGTCCCCGAGAGTTACCGTAACGACGATTACCTCCTGTTCCTCGCGAATATCGACCCGAAGATCCAGCTCGATGTCGCGAAGCAGTGTAAGAATAGCAAACTGATCATTCTGGATACCATGAATTACTGGATAAAAAGCACCCCCGATGCGCTCAAAGAAGCGATGAAGAATGTGGACGGGGTGATTATCAACGAGGGTGAGGCAGAGCTCCTATCCGGCGGCGAGAAAAATATGATCAAGGCCGCGGAGGCTCTGTTCATGCCGAACTTTAAGATAATGATACTCAAGAAAGGGTCGCACGGGGTAATGATTTTCGGGAGGGACTTCCTGGTCACGCTTCCGGCGTTCCCGGTAAAGGATGTGATCGACCCCACCGGCGCCGGCGACTCGTTCGCGGGTGCGTTTGTGAGCTATATCGATTCAAATAACCTGTATGATTTTGATAGAGACGGGATAAAACGCGCCGCGGCCTATGCAACCATTGTCGCGTCGTACTCCGTCCAGGGTTTCGGGGTCGATGGGATCGATGTGATCTCTCCCATGGATATCGACCACAGGCTGAAAGAGTTTCAGTCTATTGCCAGTTTTTAATTGAGGAGGATACCCGCAAGATGGCACAGCAGACGGTAAAACAAAAGGACGACATACTTTTAGAGATTGAAGAAAAGTTAAAAGAGGAAAAGTGGACACGGGCTACTGTAGAGAGCTACACAGTCCGTAACTTTGTCGAATTGGACAGCTATATCCGTCTGGCTATAGACGACCTGTTCAAGGACGAACTCCGCCAGTTGTGCAAGGACTATATCAAAAGCTCGCAGAACAGTATAGTGGGGCTTTATGTCATCGGAGTCCTGTCGCTCGAAGAATCTTCGATCGACGATACGCATATCCCCCAGATTATCAAGCTCTTCATAGAGAATAAGAAGTATAAAATAGCCGAGTTCCTCGCGGAGAAGATACTTTCCTACCGTGAGAACAAGTTCGCGCTCAAGACGCTCGAGTCCATCTACGAGGAACAGAACGACCATGACGAATTGTTCAATGTGAAGAAGCGTCTGGTACTGATCGACAGTAAGGACGCGGCGAACGCCAAGTTTCTCGGCGAGTTCTACGAGAAGGAAGGCGATAAGGATATGGCGATGTTCTACTACCGTCTCGCGATCGAACGGTTCATCAAGAGCCGAAGCGTCAAGATGGTAGAAGAACTGTGGAACCGTATCATCAAGCTCTTCCCCGATGATATGAATCTCCTCATCGGCATCGCGCGTAAAATCCGCGAGGTCATGGGCGATATCAAGGTCGCCGATATGGCGTTCTCGGATATAGTGAAGCCCCAGATGCGCGATAATAAGTTCCAGAACGCGCTCACGGTGCTCAAGCTGATTATCGACTTCAAGTCGGACGACAAATCGATCCGCAAGGCTGTCGAGGAATGCTACCGGAACCTGTACGCCGAGCACAGCCAGCTCGATAAATATCTCAAAGCGTCCGCCATCGGGCAGACATGGAAGCCCCATCGCGAGGCGATGCGGAACTTCGAGACCCATATCGCGTTCGACACCGGCCGTTACGTCTCCCATAAAACATGGGGAATCGGCCTTGTCAAGGATATCCAGAACGAGATGGTGACCATCGATTTTGAAAAAAAGAAAGATCATAATATGTCTCTCCAGATCGCCCTCAGGGCGCTCACGGTGCTCGATAACGAGCATATCAATATATGGAAGAAGTTCCGCCATGACGAGCTCAAGGGGATGATGACATCCGAGCCTCTCAAGGTGCTTACCGTTATCCTGAAGAGTTATGACGGGTCGATCGCGTCGAAGGACGTCAAGACCATACTGGTGCCCGATGTACTGACCGAGAGGGAATGGCTGAGATGGTGGGCCGGCGCGAAGGCGGAGATCGAACAGAGCAATAATGTCGTGCATAGCCTGACAGTCAAAGGTTCGCTCGAACTGCGCGAGACCGACGAGACGGTTACGGATGAGCTGATCCGCAAGTTTAAGAAAACGACTAACTTTGAGAATAAAGTTAAGGTGTTCATCGATTTTGTGGTACGCGGCGGGGATATCAATGTTCCCGGGGCGGCCGCGCTGGTATCGTATTTTAACGAGACCATCAACGCATCGAGCGAATCTCCCGAACGGAAGCTGATTTCGCATCTCGTGCTGAAGTTCGCGATAGTCGAATCCCATAAGGACAGCGATATCGACGTATCGATCCTCTTCGGTATCAAGAATATCGTCGGCCTCTACGAGACTATCGAACAGGAAACCAAGCGGGCGTTTCTCGATATAATCAGAAATAAGCTGAAAGATTGGGAAGACCGATACGCCGATTTTATACTCCAATCCAGTATTACGAAGATGCACAACTTCATCTTCAAGGAACTGGTGACCTACGAGAAATATGATATCCTGAACCGTATCGTGATGACCGCGATGAACAACTATCAGGAAAAGACGGAACTGTTCGCGTGGGTCGCGAGGATACTGATCGACGACGAATACCCGTCCCTGAAGGAACACGTCGGGATCAAGGATAGCGAAATAATCTATCGTCTGCTGTCGCTGATCGATATACTCAGTAACGAGGTCGAGGCGAAGACGAATGTCGGGATGAACAAGAAGGTCATCGGACAGATATATGATATATTATGGAAGAGAAAGGCGCTGGATAATTATATCATTATCGCCGACGAGACCCAGTCCAACGCGATACTGTCGCTGATTTATTCCGCGAACAACATGCTCGACTCTCTCAGGAAGGAATATATCGACAAGATACTCGCGAAATACCCGCATCTCGAACAGGCCGCCGGACAGGAAAAGGTGATGATACGTCACCCGTTCATGGTCACCCGGTTATCCTACGAGGCGAAGAAACGCGAGCTCCAGCGCATTATGAACGAGGAGATACCGCAGAACAGCGCGGCTATCGGCGAGGCGATGGAGAAGGGCGATTTACGCGAGAACGCGGAATACAAGGCCGCGCTCGAGAAACAGGACCAGCTCAAAGCCGCCGCGTCCAAGCTCGAGGCCGAACTCACGCAGGCGAAGATAATCGAGAAAGACAAAGTCGATACATCGATAGTGGACGCCGGTACGCGTGTCAAACTCCAGACGGAGGACGGCAGTACCGAGGAATACCAGATACTCGGGCAATGGGAAGTCGATTTCGAGAACGGGATTATCTCGTACCATTCCCCGCTGGGGCGCGCCCTTTTGGATAAAAAGGTCGGAAAGGACGTCAACTTCGAGTTTAACGGACAGATGAAAAAGTACACCATCCTCTCTATAAAGATGGCGGATTTCGAATAGTTCTTGAATAATTAAGGAGCGATAGTAATGGCTAACCTAATTCCTCCGCAGGGAAAGAGCGATACTAAACGGGCCGGATTCGGATCGCGGTTATTCGCGGTCATTATCGATATTCTGGTATTGTTCTTTTTAAGCCCTGTTGTCAACATGATCCTCTCGTCGAATTTTAAATTCGGCCTGATGCTCGATATTCCCGCGATAGGTCCGGTGATTTACCTGACAGTGTACGGCGCGCTCGCAATTCTCTATTTTGCGATTATGGAATCGTCTGCCTATCAGGCGTCGGTCGGCCAGATACTGATGGGGATTTATGCCGCCGATAATAAAACATTGACGCGCCTGAGCTTCATAAAAGCGCTTCTAAGAAGCGCCGCAAAGGTTGTGACCGGATGGTTCGGGTTTGTCGCCATCTTCTTCACCGCGGATAAACAGGCTCTGCATGATACATTCAGCGACTCAGGGGTATATCGTCTGGAAGACAAGAAGGACGAAAAACTGTTCGACTCGCTGTATCCCCGCGGATACGAACCGTACCAGTTCAAATGGTTCGACTGGGCTATCGCCGCCGCGCTTCTCGTGATTACCGCGATCGGCTATATCCAGACCGTATCCCCGTCGGTGTGCGCGGGAGACTCCGGCGAGTTGACTACCGCCGTATACGATATGGGCGCATGTCATCCTCCCGGATACCCGCTCTACGGGATAGTCGGGAAACTGTTCACGTTTTTACCGTTCGGTGACATCGCGTACAGGGTGAACCTGTTCTCCGCGATCTCCGCCGCGGCCTCCGTATTCTTTATTTACCTGTTTTTGATAAAACTGCTGGGATTGAACCGGGGGAGGGGTAAAATATCCCTTCCGATACATATACCCGCGATAGCGGGGTCGATCCTCTTCGCGTTCTCGGCCACACACTGGTCGCAGGCGGTTATCGGAGAAGTATACGCGCTGAACGCCGCGCTGGTCGCCGCGCTCCTGTACGCGATGGTTATCTGGTACGAGGAGATGGTCTATTTCCGTAAGGAGAAGACCCTGCATTTCGCCGAACGCGGCACGTTGTTATTGGCGTTCATTATGGGGCTTTCGCTGACCGACCATCAACTCCCGCTGTGGTTTATCCTGACATGGCTGATAGTTCTGGTGGTGATTACGCTACTTATCCTGATCTCCGAACGTCCCGCCGATTTTATCAAGCAGATGAAGGAACGTTTCTTCGTGATTGTCGGGCTGGTAGCGGTTATGGCGATAGCGGGATATATATTCCTTACTAAGGCATATTTCTCGCGTTTGATACCGAAGATTGCGGAATCGCCCGATACGCACCTGATAATCCTGTCGATCTTCCTGATACCGGTGTTCCTGACAGGATATGTTATCTATTCCAAATATGCCCATAAGGGTGAAGGAAACTGGGTTGACAAGTTCCTCGAGATATTTATGCAGAGCTTCTGGCTTTTCATATTCGCGATGTCGATCTACCTCTATATGGTGGTTCGCGCGCAGGCGGTTGCTCCGTTACCGGAGCCCAAGCCTCTGAGTTGGGGCGACACCCAGTCGATGGATATCCTGTTCAACCACATGCTGCGTAAGCAGTATGGATTGGGCGGCAGTAATGTATCCAACTTCCCCGGCCAGATCAGCGCGGTACTCGAACTGATCGTCAAGCAGTTCCATTGGATCAATATGATCTTCGCGGGCATCGGTCTGGTATATATGGCATTTAAGGAAAGGGTATGGTTCATCTACACCCTGTTCTCGTCGGTGGTGTTTACTCTGATCATGATCGCGTTCGTGAACTTCGAGGTCGACCCCCGTACGATGTCGTTCCAGGAAGTGATGTACATACAGGTATTTATGCTGATCGCGGTCTATATCGCGTTCGGGTATCAGGCGCTGATTGACCTGACGATGGGCGCTAAGAAGTTTCTAACGGGGATTAAACCCGCCGCGGCGGAGATAGAAGGGAACTAATGGGGCTTTTGAAAAGTGCTGCTAAATGGGTTCACCGGGTATTGCCCGACGGGAACCTGAAATGGAAACTCTCCGCGATGGGTTACCGGGCGTTTTACAAGAAAGCCCTGAAGGATTTCCGTTATAAGGACGGCATCTTTACCGCCGTATTTAACAACGGTATCGAGATAAAAAGTGTCGCCGATTTCGACCCCGACGCGATTATCAGCAATCTGCTGAACGAGACGCTTGATCCGGGTTCGGTGGCGATGGACTGGGGCGGGCATTATGGACTGGTATCGGTCTATATGGCAAAAAAAGTCGGGCCCGCCGGGAAAGTGATCGCGTTCGAGGCAGACCCCAAGAACTACGGGATTCTCAAGCGGAATCTCGAATTGAACGGGGTCGATAACGTGCGCGCGGTGGATAAGGGGATATTCGACGCGACCGGATGGCTGGAATTTTATTCCGGCGGAGGGTATACGTCGTCGTTCCAGAAGACCGACTATGTAGAAAAGGATAAAAACCGGTTCGCGGTAGCGCGGATTCCGGTGACCACGTTAGACGATATGGCGGAGGAATTGCATCTGAACCGCATCAACCTCATCAAGATCGATATCGAGGGGAGCGAACTCCCCGCGTTGAAAGGGGCGGAAAAAACCCTCAGAAGGTGCAAACCCGCGCTTTTAATCGAGACGCATGTGGTGGACGGGAAAGGGACCGCGGACGATGTGATCGGGTTTTTACGCACTGTCGGGTATGAGAAAATTATAGTGGAAGACACCTATTACGGTTTGCCTTTCATTAGGGCGTTATAAACCAGCGTAAAAGTAATGTTGTTCGAGTGGAGGGAAAATGGATTGGTTGACAGTGTTGGGAGTTTCAGTCATGGTAGTCGTGGGGGCTTTTTGCGGCTTCTTCTATGTGAAAATCCTGAAAAAACCGATGATAGGTCATTTAGTCGGAGGCATCATAGTCGGTATCATAGGAAGTGTCCTCATCGGGTACTTTTTAGGATTGCTGGAAGGAGTGTTTCTCTGGTTAATTACAAATCCGCTGCATGTTAACTTTTTCTCTACTTTTGCCGGTGGCTTTCTATTGGTTTGGATTTTTTCACGTGTTTCTCACCAGGAATAAATTTAAAAGGAGCGGAACATGGCTAATGAATTGGATGAAGTGAATGTAATGACAATCGCGCATCCGAAGCCTCAGATGGTCTCGAAAGATACACCGTTATTCAAGGCTGCGGATAAGATGCTGCGTCTGAAAATTCACAGTGTCATTGTAGTTGATGATGAATCAGGGGGAAAACTTCTTGGGGTGCTTTCATCGCTCGATATCGTAAAGACAGCGTTCCTTTCCGCTGAAAAAGCAAAAAACATACCTGTCGGAACTCTGATCGAGGGGCAGAAGCCTTATTTTGTCTATCAGGAAGTCAATGTCCGCGACGTATTGAACCTGATGGTCGATAAGGGCATCCGAAGCCTGCCTATCCTGAACGATCAGGACAAGGTGGCGGGAATCATCACAATGTCCGATGTTTTGAGGCTGGTAAAGGAAAAATTGGTCTAGTTTCAATCGGAAGGAGACTTTATGGCTAAATACTTGGTCACCTCGGCGCTTATTTACGCGAACGGCCCTATCCATTTGGGTCATATGGCTGGGGCTTATCTGCCCGCCGATATTTTCGTCAGATACCGCCGGATGAATGGCGACGATGTAATTCATATCTCAGGCACCGACGATCACGGAGTCCCGATTACGATTCGCGCGGAAAAAGAAGGTCTTACTCCCCGCGAAGTCGTTGACCGTTATCATAAGCTTATTCACGACAGTTATGAGAAATTCGGGATATCGTTTGATAACTATTCCGGTACGTCGCGTCCCAAGCATTACGAAATATCCAGTAAAATATTTACCGATCTCTATGAGAACGGACATATCCTGAAAAAAGAAGAACAGCAATTCTACGATGAAGTTTCCAAGCGTTTCCTTCCCGACCGTTATGTCGAGGGGACATGCCCGAAATGCGGGTATGAGCGCGCGAGGGGCGACCAATGCGATAAATGCGGCTCGCTTCTCAATTCGCTCGAACTGATTAATCCGCGCAGTATACTTTCCAATGCCACCCCGATTATAAAATCCACGACCCATTGGTATCTCAAACTCCAGGATTTCGAGGGCAAACTCGTCAAGTGGATAGAGGGCAATAAGCATTGGAAGGATAATGTCCGTAAATATATCCTCGGATGGATCAAGAAAGAGGGTCTCCACGAGCGGGCGATCACGCGCGACCTCGATTGGGGTATTCCCGTGCCGTTGGCCGAAGCGAAGAACAAGGTGCTCTACGTCTGGTTCGACGCGCCGATCGGGTATATCTCATCTACCGTGGAGTGGGCGGAACGGATCGGCCAGCCCGAGAAATGGCGCGAGTACTGGGAAGGGAAGGACGTCAAGCTCGTGCATTTTATCGGAAAGGACAATATCCCGTTCCACGCGGTCATCTGGCCTGCGGTACTCATGGGGCAAAACGCCCCGTATGTTCTTCCCTACGATATACCCGCGAACGAATACCTGACGCTGGAAGGCGAAAAGATATCGACCTCGCTGAACTGGGCGATCTGGATCAACGAGTACCTCGAGACATTCCCGCCCGACCCGTTACGTTACTTCCTCGCGGCGAACGCGCCCGAAACGAAGGACGCCGATTTCTCATGGAAATCGTTCCAGGAACGCAACAATGAGGAACTCGCGAATATCCTCGGGAATTTCGCGAACCGTTCCCTGACTTTCATCTGTAACCAGATGGACAACCATATCCCTAAGGCCGACTACCAGAAGTCCGATAACGAGCTTTTGGATAAGGCGAAGGGAATCGTAAAAGATATGACTGCGAATTTCTCGAACTACAAGGTACGCGAAGCGGCGAAGCAGCTCATGGATATCGCGCGCCTCGGGAATAAATATTTCGACGAGATGAAGCCGTGGGAACTCAAGAAGTCCGATCCCGCGCGCCTCGATACGGTAATGAACGCGTGCGTCAACCTGCTGCGGATACTTTCGGTCGCGATGTACCCGATACTGCCGTTCTCGGCGGAGAAACTTTGGGCGATGATCGCCGAGCCGGGGAAGATCACCCACGAGCGTTGGGATACCCTCGCAGGGAAGTCCGCCGAACCGGGACGGAAGCTCGGCGAGCTCGAGATACTGTTCGTGAAGTACGACGACGATGTCATCAAACGGGAAATAGATAAACTCATTGAGAAATCCAATTCTAAAAAACAGGGTGATGCTAAGATGGAAGAGAATGTTAAAACGGATGCGCCGTCTCTGATGAGCATCGACGATTTCAAAAAATTCGACATCCGTGTGGCGGAAATCCTGCACGCGGAGCCGCTTGAAAAATCGAAGAAACTGATCAGGCTGAAGGTGAAGGTCGGCGATATCGAGAAGCAGATTCTCGCGGGCATCAAGGAATTCTATGCTCCCGACCAGCTTGTGGGAAAGAAAATTATCATCATCAATAATCTCGAACCTGCGACGCTGATGGGCGAGAAGTCGGAAGGGATGCTCCTCGCGGCATCCAACGGGGACAGGTCGGCGCTGTCGTTACTGACGCCTGATAAAGAAATGGAGAGCGGGGGAAAGATCAGCTAAAAATAGGGAGTGCGGTACCGGGGAAAAATACTAAGGAGCTGAAGATGAAAGTCTTAGTGATCAACGCGGGAAGTTCGTCCTTAAAGTACCAATTGATCGACACCGCCACCCAGCAGGCGATAACCAAGGGCCTCATCGAAAAAATCGGCGCGGACGCGGAGTTTTCGTTTACCGCGCGCAACGGCGATAAAATCAAATCCGCGGCTACCGCGAAAAACCATACCCAAGCGTTAAATATCGTGCTGGATAACCTGAAAGACCCGGGCAACGGGTTTATCGGTTCGCTCGACGAGATTGACGCGATCGGCCACAGGGTTGTTCACGGCGCGGAGGAATTCTCCGGGTCGGTGAAGGTCGACGAGCGGGTTATCCGCGCTATCGAGAAATGCTGCGAGATCGCGCCGTTACACAACCCCCCGAACCTTCAGGGAATCCTCGCCTGTCAGGAAGTGCTGCCCGATACGACGCAGGTGGCCGTCTTCGATACGGCGTTCCACCAGACTATGCCGAAAAGCGCGTTCCTCTACGCGATACCCTACGAGTATTACGAAAAATACGGCATCCGCCGTTACGGTTTCCACGGCACATCGCACCGTTATGTCGCGATGAAGTCGGCGGAATTCCTCAATAAAAAGTTCGACGAGTTCAACTGTATCGTCTGCCATCTCGGCAACGGGTCGAGCATCACGGCGGTAAAGAACGGCCGCTCGGTCGATACGTCGATGGGTTATACCCCGCTCGAGGGGGTGGTGATGGGCACGCGCTGCGGGTCGATCGATCCCGCCATCATCTTCACGATGATGGAGAAGGACAACCTTTCCACCAAGCAGGTCAACGATATCCTTAATAAAAAAAGCGGGCTGATCGGCCTGTCGGGCATCTCGAACGACCTTCGCGCGATTTGGGAGGAAGAGCTCAAGGGCAGCGAACGCGCCTCGGTGACGCGCGAAGTGCTGGTCAAGAGTATCCGTAAATATATCGGCGCATATATGGTGGAGCTCGGCCGTGTCGACGCTATCATCTTCACGGCGGGTATCGGCGAGAATGATTGGAATATCCGCGAACGATGTGTGGCCGGCCTCGAGAACTTCGGGATAATGATCGACCCCGATAAAAACCGAAAGGTCCGAGGCAGCGCGACCGACCTGAGCACGGACGGCGCGACGACCCGCGTCCTGATGATGCCCACCAACGAGGAACTGATGATCGCGCTCGAGACCGAAATGGTCATGAAGGGATAAAAAACGCAAGCAGAACGGATTGACCTATTAAACCGCTTTTTAAAAGGACTCCTATGAAAGGTTCGGTAGTCGATAAAATATTAAAAGCGCGCGAATTAAAGAATGAAAAGAATATCGCTGTCGCCCGCTTAATTTTTATCACCGTAGTTGTCATTCTGGATTATCTTTCGTTCCTAGGGGTAATTTCATATACTAAAATAACACCTACCTTAACTACTTTAATCCTGGATACTTCATTTTTTGTATTCTCAATAATTGTCCTGATGATTTTATTAAGAAAATTCTATTACAATTCTTTGAAATTCTTTGTGATTACTCTGGATTATTTGATTATTGCGATGATGCTCATATTCGATCCTACTGTCCCTAAAGAAGGAAACTGGCCGGGAATGGTGGCGTCGATATTTCTATTTTTATTAAATCTGATCCGGTATTCTAAGAGCGGAACAATCTATTCAGGAATTCTCTCCGTTGCTCTTCTGACAGCATCAAGCCTCAATCAGGGAAATGCAACTGATTTATTCCCTATGATAGTGAGCTTACTGATGATGCTGTTTATCGGGTATTCGATAACCGCGTCGAATAAGAAAATGATGGTGGAAGCCAACACTAAAAAAATGATGGAACGGTACTTGCCTCCTCAATTAGTCGGTGAGCTATACCGGCAAAATGCCAGCTTGGAGCCGGGCGGTAAAAATCAAGAAGTTACCATACTATTTTCTGATATCAGGTCATTTACCTCTATATCCGAATCTATGCCCGCCGAGGAAGTGGTCACATTACTTAACGGTTATTTATCTATTATGACGGACATTATTTTTACGAATAACGGCACGATCGATAAATTTATCGGCGACGCCATTATGACGACATTCGGCGCCCCGATAAAAAATGACGACGATGCATTTCGGGCGATAAAAACTGCGATATCAATGATTCGGGGATTAAAAGAGTTCAATAAAAACCAGACTCAACTAAAGAACCCTTTAAAGGTAGGCATCGGTATCCATACGGGCGAAGTGATAGTGGGAAATATCGGCTCCGATAGACGTCTCGATTACACAGTGATTGGCGACAATGTTAACCTATCGTCGCGTATCGAGGGACTGACCAAGTATTACAAATGCCCCATCCTGATATCCGAATCTACTTATAATCAGCTCCACGGTGAAAATATGAGCGATGTTTTCTTTTTACGGGAAGTCGATCATGTAGTGGTAAAAGGAAAAACGACCGGTATAAGAATTTTCGAGGTGATGTGTTTCGATGATGATGATGAGAGGCAAGCCAAGAAAACAATCAAAGAAGAATTCGAAAAAGGGCTAAAATTATATCAGGGGCTGAGATTTCAGGAGGCCATCGGCCAATTTAAAAAACTCCCGGAAGATGAACTTTCCGAGCTCTATGTAAGAAGATGTGAACACTATATAAAAAATCCGCCCGAAGCATCATGGAACGGGACTCATGTTCTGGAAACAAAATAATAGTTCATTCAGGGGCACGCCATGCGGTTCATAAAAATTTATCCCGTTTTGATATCTTTCCTTTTTCTATCCTGCGGCGCTCCCTCGGTCAAGAAATATATCCCCATACCATATACCGCTTCCGGTAACGGATTCGATTACGCGCACAAGTCTCCGCCTGTGGCGGATATTCCTATTGTGCTGCAGGGCGATAAATGGCTCGCGCATTATACGAACGACCTCCTGCCGTATTGGACGATGCCCGACGCGCTCGGCGACCCGCAGGGCAATTTCCCGACATACCGCCAGATGGACGGCGCTGTCAGCGGCGATCATACCGCCCGTTATCCCCGAATGATCGGGCGGCAGGTGTTCGTCTATTCGATGGGTTTCCTGATGACGGGCGATACGAAACTCCTCCAATACGCGAAAGACGGGATCGATTGGCTGACGGAGAAAGCGAAGGATACGAAGGCGGGCGGGTGGTATCCCATGCTCGACGCGAAGGGCAACCCGTACGGGAAAAGCCCCAAGACCGCGCAGGACCTCGCCTATACGATACAGGGCTTCGCGGCGTACTTTTTCGTGACACGCGACCCCGCCGCGGAGAAGGAAATCCTCGAATCGTGCGGCCTGATCTTCGATCCCGCAAAGTACTGGGATGCGCCCAATCAGCGGGTGAAGAACGCGATGGATTTTTCCATGCAGAAGGCGGCGGATTCACCTTCGGACGGATGGGATTTGGTCGCCCAACTCGATCAGATCAACGCATACATGCTTTTGTCTCAGCCCGTGCTGACTGAACAGTCGAATCGGCAATTATTCCTCGAACGGATGAAATTACTCGCGGAAGGCCTGGTCGCGAATTTCTGGGAGGACGGCATCTTCTGGGGCGCGAATAATATGAAGGGGAAGTTTCCCGGGCCGCACCTCGATTTCGGGCATACCCTCAAGAGTTACTGGATGATCCTACGGATCGATAAACGGCTTCCCGGGCATCCGTTCTCCGTGTTCCTGTCGAACAATGTATATTTCTGGGTCGATCTGGCTTATCAGGAGAGCAAAGGAATGTGGGCGGATAAAATGTCCGGGTACGACAGCGTTCAGCCGTCCGGGCGAAGCTGGTGGATTTACGCCGAATGCGACCAGTTGACCGCCGACCTGAATCTCATCGATTACCGTTACACCCCCGTGCTGGAAAAGACCGCGGCGAATTGGGTAAAGTTTATCGATACGGAGTATCTCTGCGGGGAAGTCTATCCGGGAGTGAGCTACAGCGGGGGGAAATCCGGCAACGGGAACCCCGCCAGTACGTCGAAGTGTAACGAGTGGAAGAACGGGTTCCATACGACCGAGCATGCGCTGGTCATGTATATCCTCGGGAAGAATCTCGAGGGAAAACCGGTCGACCTCTATTTCGCGGTTCCCCCATCACAGGCTGATACGTTTATAGCTAAGCCCTATCTATTTGAGGGTACCGAGGTAACCCGCGCCAATCTGGGGAATTTTACCGTGGACGGGACTGTGCTTACTAAGGTAAAGGTGACATTTAAGGATATTTACTGATTGAAGGATAGACAATAAAAAACCCCGCTTTTCGTGGGGTTTTTTATTTATCGATATCGTGTTTCCGACATGTGCTTTTTACAGGTTTCGGCATAAGGTATCGCCTCAAGACGCTCGGTCTCGATTTCGATATTGCATGCGAGACAGCTGCCGAAATTACCGTTCTTAATACGCTGAAGCGCTTTACGGATCAGCTCAAGGGTCTCTTTCTGGGTGGTGCTCAATCCTTCGCTGATCGCGACAGAACTGAATGCTTCCGCTTTATCGGCAAGGTCGCCGTCTACCTGAAACGGGTTTTCCTCATCGGAGGTTTCGCCGATTATATTGGTAAGGATTTCATCCTGCATTGCAAGGAGTTTTTTTTCGTAGTGCTTTAATTTTTCTTGTGTCATATTACCCGCCTACGCCTGATCGATTACATTGACCAGAGTTTTTCCTTTACGTTCGGAGAATTTTACCACACCGTCTTTAATGGCGAAAATGGTATAATCCTTCCCAAGGCCTACGCCGGCGCCGGGATGGTACTTAGTGCCGCACTGGCGGATAATAATATTTCCGGAGATAACTTTCTCGCCGCCGAATACCTTAACACCTAAACGCTGGGCTGCGCTGTCGCGGCCGTTTCTCGCGGACCCGCCCGCTTTTTTATGAGCCATCTTTTTCCTCCATCCTGAGTTTTATCAGGGATTCGTACTGACGCTGTAACGGTACCAGACTTACATACAAGCCCCGGAAAAACAGACTGTTCTTTTCATTTCTGTCGACTTTCGCCTCGAAAAAACCGTCCTTCCGGCTCGCCTCGCAATGCCCCTCTCCGAGTTCGTAGCAGGTCAGATACCAGCTTTCGATCAGGGTAGATACCGCGCAGCAAACCAAGTCCTTCCCTTTTTTATCAAAAAGAGAATGCCCTTGCGCTCGTACGAAAAGGCATTCCCTTCTTATTTCTAAAAAAAGATCGATCACCGCGCTACTCGGCTTTCACCGCTTTTTCCGCTTTGATATCGGTGATCTTAATTAACGTGTATTTCTGACGATGCCCGGTTTTTACACGGTAGTTCGTCTTGTTTTTATACTTGAATACGGTCTTTTTCTTGTCTTTAAAGAGAGGCGCGACAATCTTTGCTTCGACTTTCATCTTGGCGACATAAGGCTGGCCGACTTTTATTTCTTTATCGTCGCGGTACATCGTGACCGTTTCGAAACTTAACTTATCGCCGTCCTTGCCGTCGCGAAGGTCGATGAGAAGTTCTTCATCCTTTGCGACTTTATAGCTTTTTCCGCCGATTTCGATAATCGCGTACATCTTTTTCTCCTTTTAACACGGGACAGCGCCCGATCGGGTATTCGATAAATTCAGGAAGTATATGATACACTTTCCGGCGGAATTTGTCAAATAACGCGAGGAAATTTTATTTACTGATGAGGTCAATTCACTGTAGTTACTGCCATTACAGTAGAGCTATATCCCCTTCAGCAGGTACTCCGCGAGCTTGAAATCGAACTCGGTGTCGATATCCACCGAACGCTCGCGCGGCATGATGTACGCATAGGACTCGTCGCCGATAAAGCTCTCCCGCCTGCGGAGGTATTCGGTCTCGGCGATATTCACCGCCCCGTTCAGGCGGTAATAGACGGGGAAGTTCTGCCGTCGGATATTAATGACCTCCGGGGGGAGGAAGTCCTTCATGCAGCGGTCGGGCGGAAGGGTGTTGCTCCATTGGGGGAGATGCTCGGCCTCGCTGACCGAAATAATCGCGCGCGCGGAGCTTTCGACCATCTGCCGGAGAGCGTTGTCGATATCCGCCGCGGTACGCATCGGGGAGGTAGGCTGAAGGCAGACGATGATATCGTAACGCTGGCCGCGTTCGGCGAACCAGTCCGCGGCGTGGAGAAGCACGTCCACACTGCGCGCGGTATCGGTGGCGAGGTCGTCCGGGCGCGTGAACGGCACTCCCGCGCCGGCGTGCTCAGATATAGCCGCGATCCGCTCGTTATCGGTCGAGACTATCACGCTGTCGAGATACACGCTCTTCTTCGCGCTCTCGATACTCCATACGATTAACGGTTTACCCGCGATAGGCCGGATATTTTTGCCGGGGATTCCCTTGCTCCCGCCGCGCGCGGGGATAATTCCGATGACCCGTTTCTGTTCTATCATAAAGTACCTCTATGCGAGACCTTTCTCTGTCAGATAATTCTCCGCTTCCTCGCGGTCGCTGAAATGATGCTTGATCTTCCCGAGTATCTGGTAATCCTCGTGGCCCTTTCCCGCGAGCACGATGATGTCCTTCGGGCGCGCGATATCGATTGCGTGACGGATCGCCTCGCGGCGGCCGGGTATGACTTCGTGCGCGCGGGTGACTCCGGGGAGTATATCCTCGATGATCGCGTCGGGGTCTTCCGTGCGCGGGTTGTCCGATGTTACGATAACGAGATCGGAGTAATCCGACGCGGCCTGTCCCATCAGCGGGCGCTTCGTCTTATCGCGGTCGCCGCCCGCGCCGAACAGGGTGATGACCCGCCCGCCCGCCGGTACGACCTTCCGCATCGTCTGGAGCAGGTTGATCAGCCCGTCGGGGGAATGCGCGTAATCGATAAAGATATTGAACCCGCCCTCGGTATGCACGCGTTCCATCCGTCCTCGGGTATGTATCGTTCTCAGGAGGCCGCTGAAGCTGCCAAGCGCGAAACCGTGCTCCATCAGGATAGCGGACGCGAGCGTGAAGTTGTACACGTTGGGGTCGCCGATCATGCCGGTCTCCAGCGGGACGCCGTTCAGCTCGAAACGGGTATAGCGCGGGTTGAGGTCGATGATCCGCGAGTAGTAGTCCGCGCGGGCGTCATGGATGGAGTAGGTCTTGAATTCGTAACCGCCGCGCGTGCCGGAGTACGCCCTGATCCGGGGGAATTCCGGTATATCGAGGTTAATGAGCGCGGTCTTATCGGTTTTGACCGATGTATAGAGCAGGTCGAATATTTTCAGTTTCTCGTTCAGGTAATTTTCCATCGTGCCGTGGAAATCCAGGTGATCCTGCGTGAAGTTGGTGAACGCCATCGTGTCGAACTCGAGGCCGAGCACGCGCCCGAGCGCGAGGGAGTGCGACGATACCTCCATAATAATATACTCCACGCCCTCGGCGGCCATCTCCGCGAACAGGCGGTTCAGCGCGAGGATATCCGGGGTGGTGTTCGTCGCCGGGACGATACGGTCGTTGATACGGTACTCGATAGTGCCGATCAGCCCCGCGCGGATGCCGAGCTTCCGCAGGATGGAGTACGCCGTGAACGCCGTGGTGGTCTTGCCGTTGGTGCCGGTAATTCCGATCAGGCGCATGCGGGCGGTCGGGTCGCCGTGGAAATTTTTCGCGCTGTACGCGAGAGCGTGACGGATATCCGCTACCGGGATAAAATCCGCGGCGGGGAACTCCGCGCGGAGGCCGGGGGCGAATTCGCTGTCCACGACGAATATCCTGCACCCGCGCGAGTAGGCGTCGGGGATAAAGTCGCGCGACTTATCGGTGTATCCCGACGCCGCGATAAACAGGGTGTCGGGGCCGGCGCCGCGGGAATCGTTCTCGAGCGCGGATATTTCCGTATCGGCGGGAAGGTCGTCGGGCTGGGCGATGTTTCGCAGGATGTGATGCAAACGCATGCTATGGCTCCCGTTAGTATTCGGGAAATATTATAACATGGAACGAAAAATTAAGAAATAAACGAAAGATTTTCACGGCAGAAAGGAAACTATCGGGAGATTAGAAATCGGCCTCCCCGCCTGATTGATGGAAAATCCTGAATACGAGCTGATTCCTGTTGGTGACCTCGGCTTTATGATAAATATTGGAAAGGTGGTTTTTTACGGTGTTCTGTGAAATAAAAAGGCGGGCGGATATCTCCTGCGGGCTATATCCCTGCAGAACCAGTTCTATCACCTCCTTTTCACGCTGGGTAATGGAAAACTGTTTGATAAACGACTCGTCGATAGTCTGGTTCAACACCGGAAGGTCTTTAGTGATTTCTGAGACGCCCATGAGAAATAGATTCAATAAAAAGCCGGAAATAATGATAAAAAAGAATCCGATAACCGCGAATGTGAGATAGGGAACCGGCGCGGCATCGGTGATCGAGTTGAGATGATAATATAGAACGGCGATAAAAACAGCCAGTATGGGCGACGATACCCCGAGGAAAATCGCAATCCCCGTGTTTCCCGGGATAAAGCGCTTCCTCGCATAAGAATTATGCTGATCCCTTGCGACCAGAAATTTTACGGCTAATTCATACGAATACCTGTTCACGATAAGATAGAGCAACGGTATTTTTATCATACAGAAAAGAATGAAAATCGTGAACCCGTAGAAAAACGAACTGGTATCGAGGACAAACCCGTGCCGTCCCAGATTATATGCGGCTACCAGATATCCCAGCATGTGCGAGATAAACATCATAATGGACATCAATACGGGTAAAAATTCCAGCCTGCGGATAAAGGGCGCGGCTTGGGGCGTATCTTTTTCGGGAATTCTTTTCGGGTTGATGTATAAACGCACGACAAGTAACTGTAATAGAAGGATACCGAATACGAAATAAGAACCTTCGCTTAATAAAATAACGGTAAATTTAGAGCCAAGCGGTTTGAAAAACAGGGCTATTAATAAAATAGGAATGACTATCATAAAATGAAAGACGGTAAGTAATAAGTAATAGTGCCGTGAATCCTTTTTCACCGAACAATCCTCATATATTGTGTATTAATCATATAACATTATATAAAAAGTGTCAATATAGTACAAAACTACTATAAAATCGTGACTTTGGTCTATAGAATTTTATTTAATTCGGGTGTAGAGTATAATCATGGAAAAATTGAATTGTCGCTTACAAATCCGGCATAGAATTGAAAGTATATGAAAGTAAGGCGAATCGATGCAAGAATTGGACAATAGGTCGGCGTTATCCCGGGAAGCGCGGGGGCTATCTTTCCGCCCGATAGGCGGAAGGCTTCCCGGGGTATTTATTTCGACGGCTTCTTCCCGGATGGGACTTTTTTATCCTTGACGTAGGCCTGCTTATTGAGGAACACCGTGTCGATAATCAGCCTGATCCGTCCGAATTGCAGGCGGAGTATCCGGTTGATAATCACGCCGATAAAGCTGAGTTTGACCAGCCATAAATTTCGCGGATAGTACTTTTTAGTGAACAGGATCCTGCTTCTGAAAGAGTAATAGTCCATCATCTCGGGCTTGGTTTTCTTTACGGGCGAATATCCCATCGAACCGCCTTCCTTATGATAGACGACCGCCTTCGGGCAATATCCCAAATCCCATCCGGCGCGTTTTACCCGGATCGCCCAGTCGGGTTCCTCGAAATAAAGGAAATACTCCTCGTTCATCGGCCCGGTATCCGCCAGACATTGCGCGCGGATAAACATGCACGCGCCCTGGATATAATCGATGGGAATATCCTCCCTATCGTACTGGCCGTGGTCTTTCTCGAACGCGCCCAGATTTTTCGATGTGGCGTATTTCGGATTGAGAAGCCCGCTGACACATTGAATCGTATCGGGAGAATGATAATAGAGCAGTTTACCGCCCGTCATGCCGGTTTTCCAGTGCGCGGGACGTTCCATATAGGCGGTAAGTTCGGAGAGGGTATCCTTACGGACGACGGTATCGGTATTGAGGAGCCAGTAATACCCGGCGTTTCCCGCCGCTTGGGCGTAACGGATACCGAGGTTATTCCCACCGGCGAACCCGAGGTTTTCATCGGAACGGATAAACACGAGCGGGTGAGCGAGCGGCAATGCGCCGGGCGTCCGCAGGGCTTTGGCTTCCTTCGCGGGGCTGCCGCCCTGCTCCGCTTCCTTGCGGGTATAGACTACATACGGGACGGGCTTTTTCACAGGCGGGTCGCTGTAGGGACGCATTTCCGAGGTCTCCCATCCGTCCCACTCAGTCGTACCGTCCGCCCACTTGATCATCTCGTCGAGCGATTCGTTATCCGAACCGTTATCCACGACGACTGCGCGAAAATTCGTATAGTCGCCGCGAATCAGACTCTCGAGGCATTCGAGGGTCTGCCGGTAGTTTTTATAGTTCACGAGAATGATGGCGACTTCGGGGGTAATTGGTTTCTTCGCGCCCATATTTAAACCGTCCTGCGGGAAACGATCGATCTATTTATTCCCGCCCGTTCTATGACTTTTCGATTTCAGCGCGGTTCGGATAATTTCATCGAGGCGTTTCGCGCGTACGGTATAGGAGTGATCCTTCAATGTCCGGGCCTGCCCCGCCCGCGCGATCGCTTCCATCTCGGCGGGATGCGATATCAGCCATTTGGCCTTCTCGAGGCACTCCTCCGGGGATTGATAGGTGACTACTTCCTTATCGGGCACGAATAATTCGCCGATATTCTGTTTCCAGTCGGTAAGGAGGCACGCCCCGGGGCCGGGGATTTCGAACATCCGCACATTCGACGCATACTGCGGGGAGGAATCCGCGTGTATATTCAGCGCGATCTTCGAATTTTTTACAGTCTGGTACATATCCAGCCCGAACACGGGGGGCTTCAGGAAGGGTTTGAGCTTTTTATTGATAGGCGGGAGCGGCTTCCCGTCCCATTTCGTGACCTTGTTATAAATTTTTATTTTATCCATCAGCTTCCGCGTCGGCCCGGTTTTCATCAGCACCCGCGACGTGCCGTACAGGAACATTTTCGCGGAATATTTGAAAAATTCCTTTAATCCGATATGCGCGCTCGGGGAAAAGATCACCAGTTCCATTTCATTGGCGAGATATTCTAAAATCTGCTCGCGGATGAGATGAAACTCGACGTTGCGGATGATCTTTCCGCTGAACGAAATATCGTAGGGTTTGCCCATCTCCTTCAGCCGCTCGTTGATTCTCCCGTCGAACGCGTGATGGAGCTGGCGGGCGTAAACTCCCTGCGCGGAAAGTTTCTCGATTGTCTCGGGGGCGCAGGATAAAACGAGATCGATATGTTTCCAGAGGTCGGTCTTCTGAAGCGCGCTTCCCACCGAGCTGATAATAAGCCTGACCGGCGGGATTTCCGCGAGGATTTTCCGCAGGGACGGTTCGTCATGGTAATTGTACCAGAGGATGTCCGGCGCGAATTCCTTAATCTGGCGGATGACGATCTGGATGGGGTCGGCGGAAAACCCGCGCTCGGCGGCCCACGCCCTCTGCATCGGCTCGGCGTTCATATTCGCTTCGCGGAACTCATACCCGTACTTTGCCAACGCGCCGCCCCAGAATTCCTCCTTCCCGTAGGAATCGAGCCTGAAAAACTCCTTCTGCCCGGCGAAGGATTTTTCGGCTAAGCCGGGATTTTTATCATAGAGGTAGGATATGTATTCGGGATACGCGAAAGTAACCATAAATATCTTCATGCGGTTTCCTTCAATGTAATCATTAGCCGGGCGGGAAAGGTTTTAGCCGACAATACCCTCGAAGTATTTACCGACGATATCGACGACCTTTGACGAGGTAGTCCCGTCGCCGTAGGGGTTCGCGGCATGCGCCATCTTCTCATACTCCGCGGGAATATCGAGAAGTTTCGTAGCCTCGCGCACGATCAAGTCCTCGTCGGTACCCACCAGCATCGCCGTACCTGCGTCGACTCCCTCGGTGCGTTCGGTGACCTCGCGCATCACGAGCACCGGTTTGCCGAGCGAGGGAGCCTCCTCCTGTATCCCGCCGGAATCGGTCAGTACGAGATAACTGCGGTTCAGGAGCCAGATGAGCTTCGGGTAATCCACCGGTGGGATGAGATGCACATTATGCACGTCCTTGAGGATACGTTTCACCGGTTCCTGCACGTTGGGGTTGAGGTGCACGGGATAAACGATGGAAACGTCGCCGCGATCCGCGATCCGTTTGAGCGCGCCGCAGATAGCCTCGAACGGTTTGCCGAAACTTTCCCGGCGGTGCCCGGTAACCAGAATGACGCGTTTATTAAAATCGAGGAACGAGTAAAATTTCGCGTATTCGCCGTCGCCGCGCTGCTTGATGATATCCAGACCGAGGAAGAGCGCGTCGATCACCGTGTTGCCCACGACATGGATATTATCGTTGATCGCCTCGCCGCGAAGGTTCTTTTCCGCGAGCGGAGTAGGGGCGAAGTGAAAATCGGCGACACGCCCGGCAAGAATGCGGTTCATCTCCTCGGGGAAGGGCGAGAATTTATTTCCGCTCCGCAGTCCCGCTTCGATATGGGCGACTTTGATTTTCTTGTAGTATCCCGCGAGCGCGCCGACGAACGCGGTGGTAGTATCGCCCTGCACGAATATCATATCGGGGTGCACCCGGTCGAGCACGTCCTCCAACCCCTTGAGGGAGTCGGCAGTGATGTCGAAAAGGGTCTGGTTGGGCTTCATCAGGTTCAGGTCGAAATGAGGCTCGATCCCGAAAAAGTCCAGCACCTGGTCGAGCATCTCGCGGTGCTGCGCGGTGACACATACCTCGGTGACAAACTGTTCCTTCCGGCCGCCGAACGCTTTAATCAGCGGAGCCATTTTTATCGCTTCGGGACGCGTCCCGAAAATAAACAGAACTTTCTTCATCGGTATCTCCTAACTTTTAAAAAACGCCTTCAGGATTTTCCAGACCCAGTTCGGGAGTTTCAGAAGGAACGTGTTTTTCTGCGAGGCTTTTTCCGCAAGACCCATCCCGTGATGAGTCGAATGGAGAATTTTTCCGGCGGCCTCGCGTTTCTGATCCTGCGATAGTTTTTTATAATCCGGTATGGATTTGACCATCTCCGCGGTATTCTTCATCCAGTCGAGGTTCTTCTCGGCGTATTTCCTCGCGGCCTTTTTCAGTTTACCGATCGATTCGGGCCGCGCTGCATAATAGTTCATCGCATCGGTAAGGTTGCCGAGATCGGCGATACACTGCGGCCAGTAGTACCCGTCGGCGCGCGCGAATGTCCGCGCGATTTTTACCGTGCGTGAGACCGGCGGTTCGACAAACTCGTTCATAGGGGGGAAATCGACGGTTACGAGCGGGAGCCCGCACGCGAGCGCCTCCGCCATCGTCAGCCCGATGCCCTCGAGGCGCGACGGATAAACATACACGTCCCCGAGATGGTACAATCCCGGCGCGGTGACCGTCTCCTCATGGCAGACCAGCCGCCCCTGCTTCTCCAGCCCCGCGATCAAATCCTTCAGCTTTGGGAAAAACTTTTTTAGCTCGCGCTGGGAATGGATCACCAGTTTGGAATCGCCCTTCACCTGATCGAACGCGCGGATCACGAGATCGGTACCCTTCCGTTCGGGATTCATCCCCGCGGAATGGAAAAACACCGTCCGCCCCGGCTCGACCGGCTCAAGGCTCCGGGGGGCGAATAGTTCGAGGTCGGCGCCCCACGGGATATACATCGCCTGCGGGTGCCAGTCGAACGCGCTGTAATGACGGCGGGTATTGCACAGGAGGAAATCGTACGCCGCGAATAGAGGGATAGTCTCCTCGGTATAGTAATCGACATACGCGCCGGTCAGCGCGCCGGCCTCGGACGCCCATAGCACGGGACGCCACCACTGCTGCTCGTTGAAAAGTACCGCGTCTATACGATTGGCGGAAATCCATCGCTGGAAGTCCTTTTTATCCATGACGGTGGAGATCGGGATATTGAGGCGGCGCCCCCATGTGACGTAATCCCTGTCCCAGACGGGGTCGCCCTTCGCGTAAGCCTCGCCCGCGCGCGCGTAGATAAAGACCTGATGCTCCCGCGCGAGGGAATCCATGTACTGCCGGGAGACATACGCCGCGCCGCGTTCGAACCATGTAGTGACTATTCCGATATTCATGCATCGCCTCACTAGCGGGAAAAAGTGTGAATCGGGGATGTAAGAATCGCCTGTAATATTATACCCCGCCGTGGATAAAACATCAACTTAGAGAAAAGAGGGACAAAGTTGTAAGTAGGTTAAGTACAAAAAATAAATTCTTTTGGTTAAGAATGCCATATCTTCTTAAAAGTAACAGGTGAGAAATTGGAAATTTGTTATATCGCTTTTGCAGTGACTCCGAATTGAACATATTTCATATCACTGAGAAAACCGAAGAGTAGAAAATTCAGTATTTTCAGTTTTTTATTCCTATCTTCATTAATACCCTTTAGGTTTACAATTTCATAACCGCATTCGTTAAAGGTTCGAATAATGCTTTTTTTAGTGAAAAACCGGTAATGGGTATAGTCCAATATGCCCGCGGAAATATACTGAAACTCTTTTTTAAATAGAATTTCCTTAATATTCCTATAAAAACGGAAATTCGGGATAGATCCCGCGATAAATCCACCGGGAATCAGGTTCTTTTTTAATTCTTGCAGAACTAAATAATGGTCGGTAAGATGTTCGAGCGAATCGTTAAAAATAACGCAATCAAAGTAACTTTTAGGCAGCTTTTTTATATTCTGTACGAAATCTCCTGTTATGACTTTATCAAGCCGGGTAGCGGCAACTTTAGCCTGGTCATCCATCAACTCGGCTCCCCACACTTCGGCCTTGTTTCGCTCCTTGATATACGCCCCGAATGCACCCTGTCCGCATCCCACTTCCAGTACTCGCTTACATTCCGACGGAACAAATTCAATCATTTCGGGACGTGTACCCATGAAATAATTTTCGGCTTTCTGGGAGAGATTTTGATTCATAATTACCTTCTTTAATTAGTAGTAAATATAATAATATAAGGCAGAAAAAACATCAACTTATATACACGGGCGGTCAGAGCGGGATAATCGGGCGAATTAATTTGCCTCAGTAAGAGTATTACGATATAATATTTATTATTAAAAAAGGGGTTATTATGGAACAGGAAAATAAAAACGGTTCATATTACGCGAATACCCGTGAGGAAATGCTCGATTTTATACCTGCCGAGTGCAGGCATATTCTCGAGGTGGGATGCGGCGAGGGGAAGTTCGGCCTATTACTGAAAAGCCGTAACGGGGCTGAGGTCTGGGGCGCGGAATTGATGGAAGAACCCGCGAAGACCGCGAAAAAGAATCTGGATAAGGTGCTTGTCGGCGATTTTGAGGAACAGTTGAAAAACCTGCCCAAGAACTACTTCGACTGCATCGTTTTTAACGACGCCCTCGAACACCTGAAGGATCATTATACCGTGCTCAGGGAATTGAAAAATTGTTTAATCGACGGGGGTTACATTGCTTGTTCCATCCCGAATATCCGGTACTATAAAGTACTATTTGAAATATTGTGCAAAAAAGAATTCAGGTACGCGCACGCCGGGGTACTGGATTATACTCATTACCGGTTCTTTACGAAGAAAAGTATCGTCAGGACGTTTCGGGAATGCGGATATGAGATAGTTAAAATCCGCGGGCTTCGGGGAGTAAAAAAATGGCCTCTGATCAAGAAAATTCTGTTCTTCTTCCTCGGGGATAAGAAATTTGTACAGTTCGGGGTTACCGCGAGGGCGGTGTAATAATCTATATATACATATTTTCCCCGGTCAAGTATTAATCTCCACCCACGGGAATCTGTCCGACTTCCCGGTGCTGATCACGTCGAGCATCATAGCGGTGATATTCCGGGTGTTGTATTCTTCGAGCATTTTCTGCTGACCCGCGCGCGCGATTGCATACCTTTCTTCGGGGTTTGCGAGATAGTGCGATATTTTTTTATCGAGGTCGTCAGTCCCCTCGAACCAAACCAGTTCCTTACCGTACTCGAAAAGTTCCCCGATGCGCGGGAATTTCCACGGGAGATAAAATGTCCCGAAAGTCAGGTAATGCGACAGGCGGTCGCTGGTGTACTTGTCTATCTGCTGGAACGCGCTGACCCCGACGCCGATATCCGCGCTTTTTATCGCGGCGATATACTTCTCCCCGCGCACCCATTCGGACGATTTCACGATCTTCATCGCCTTCAACGATTTACGGAGTATCCGCGAGAACGGGTTCGTCTTCCATACCAGTTCCTCGATACCCCCGTAGAAACGGACGTCGCGGCGTTTCCGCAGATAACGGACGGTAGCTAAACGCTCGTGATCGGCGAAACCGTAGGGCGAGCCGCTCATAACGACGGGATATCGCTGCGGAGGGGTGAGACTGGCGTACTTTATCGGTATATCCGGGTCGGACGGGTTGAAGAAATATGCCGCGATACGGGGATTTCCCTGCCGTTTATATTCCCGTAGGAGTTCGCCGCCGGAGGACATAAAAAAGTAATCGACGGAACCCAGCAGTTCCTTCAGCCACGGTTCGACCGGGATACGGATATCCCCGTACCATAATGCGACCGGGATCTTGCCGGTTTTTATACTGCGGATTGCCTCCGTTTCGAGATACTGCCCCTTTCCGATAAAAATCAGGTCGTTTCCCGGGATAAGTTCGGATAGACGGGTGTCGGCGGCAGTGCGTCCTTTTTTTCTCATCAGGTCGGGATAGTCGTACTCGGTTACATCGCACCCGTTCATCCGCAGTCCCTTGGAGAAAATAATGTCCCCGCCCAGTTCGTGATCGTTGAAATACCCGATATGGAGAATTTTCATCGTTTCCTTCGTAGTGTTTAATAAAACAATCCCGGCGATTAAAGAATTACATCGTTGAGGTCATGCCGGCGGATTTTCCGTCTACTTGACGAAAAATCCTTCTTCATCAATTTGATTGTATTTCCTGAGGTCAAATCCCCACTTCTTTTCGAGGAGATTGTGCGATAAATCTCCATTGGTACTGGTGCCTTTCATATAGCGTGATTTACCGGCAAAATGATAAACGCGGGACGCGGGGGTGGCGACAAATCTCCAGCCCGCAGTAAGGAGCTTGAGGCATAAATCCACATCTTCGCAGCTGTTGCGGTATCCCTCGTCGAAGAAATCGACCTGTTCGAGCGCTTCCCGTCTGCCGAGGAAACAAAATCCGCCGACGATCGGTACGAAAGTATCGCGGTCAATCGTGTTTTTTAGTTTAATCATAGTGACTACGGCATCCTGATAATTATAAACAGCGGAATCCTCAAAGGTTCTAAAAAAACCTTCCCGTGTTTCCATAGTAGGCGCGGCGAGCGCGGTTTTAGGGTGTCTGATTAAAGCCTGATGAAGCTCCGTAAGCCAATTTTTTCTGGGTGTAGTATCATCGTTGATAGTCCCCAGGAATTCTATCGATGGAAATTGCTCGATTAAATATTGCCACCCGGCGTTATTTGCGCCGGCGAAACAACGGTTTTCAGGGAGATTTAAAATATGTACCCGTTCATCCCATTTGAATTTTGCCAGATATTTTTCTACCGATTTTTGTCCGTCGTTGACTACACAGATTACCAAATCCGGATGGAGTTTCTCTTTAAGAATAGTATTTACCGTTTTCCTGATAAAGGTAGTCTGATAGATAGGTATTACCATACCGATTTTATAATCTTGCATTTTAACCTCTTTACTTGGTAATTTGTAGATAAACCGGGTCAGTGTATTTTATACTTACGTTTTTGGCGTTATTCTTAATATTTTCAGCAGGATACTTTTACCCTTCTCGATAATTTTATAGATAAACTCATCTTTTATCAATAAAAGAAGAAGAATATAGAAAGCCGAGGAGGTCGCGGTTCCGAGGATGAATAGAAGAAGGGTATCGGGGATAAAAATACGGAACACGAATATAATACCCAGCATCCCCGCGGCGCCTATCAGGTAATTGATACTGCTCCGTGGGAATAAAGGGATGGACAGGTATTTCCGTGATAATATGTATAGCGTGATAACAAACGACGCCTCTGATAACGACATGGCCGCGCAGGTCGCGTTAAACGAAAATAATGGGATAAAAATAATATTCAGGGTAAAATTCACTACCGCTCCCGCTAATGTTGCGAGAGTCATTTTTCGCTCCTGGTTATTGGGTAAAAGGACGTGGAAAACAAAGAAAGCCGATAACGGGGTGAGTAGAACGATTGGGGCAAGAAATTTAAGCGCAAGGCTTGCCGCTAAAAACTTGTCGCCGCCGAATACGAATAACAATTCGTGGGAAAAGGATGTTAAAAGAACGATGGCGGGGAAGGAGAGAAAAAATATAAAGTTCAGGGAACGTGTAGCCAGCTCGTTATACTCCTTCTGCATCCGGTTATTCAGATAGAACGATAGTCGCGGTATCAGTACATTGGAGAGGGACATGATGAGCGCCATAGACATTGCAACAATTTTCCCGTTGATCGCGTATAACCCCACCGCCGCGTCGCCCTTTATGCCGCCTAAAAGAATTGTATCAAGTGTTTTATATACACTGGCGATAATTCCCCCCAGGAAAAGAAGGAATACGGGTTTCAAATGTCGCCGCAGGTCCAGATTCCTAAAGCTGAAGCTGACATATCTTCGGCTGTTGATCATATTGAGTATATTCGCCCCGCTGATCGCTATCACGAAAATCAGCGCGTAAAAAAGGTAATCGGATTTCTGATGAATCAGGATAAAGATCAGCCCGAAAGAAACGATTTTAAAAACGATGCTCCGGATAGTGATATATCTGTAATTCTCGATCCCGCTGTAGAGCCAGTCGATCGCGAAAATATTGAGAATTAAATTTCCTCCCAGGATAATGTATAAAAGAGGGTCGTTTTTCATTTTATCGATAAACATAAAAAGAACGATATAAGCGAGAGTGGAAACAAGCGTAAAGATGGTGCTGAGGATAAACAATTCTGAGAACACTTTATTCAGTTTATCACGGTCTCCCCTGACTTTAGAAACCTCCTTGATACCGTATGCGGGAATCCCAACGCTGGCTAATAGAATAAAATACCCGACAACAGACTGTGCATAGTTGACTCTTCCGATACCCTCGGGCTCTAAGAGTCTCGCCACATAAGGGAATGTGATGAGAGGAAAGATTATATTCAGGACGGTTAATAGGGTATTATAAATATAGTTTTTTGAAATCGAAGGTTGATTACTCATAATTTATCCGCTAATACTCATTAAATTCTCCCTAAAGAAGGTATATTATAATCTTCTTTGTGCTTTTTCACAAGATACTTTGTAAGAAAGAAAATAGGATGATTAGATAGACCTTTCAAAAAAATTCGATAGCGATATTTATAACGATTCCCTTGAACTTTGTACCGATCATCTCCTGGATTGCAGGATATGAAAAAACCTTTAAATCCCGGGGGCTGTTCGCGGGTTCTATCCCTGATTTCCGAGGGTATATTGGACTATACCCACTACCGTTTTTTTACCCAAAAAAGCATCCTTAGGATTATCAACGAATTCGGTTATGAAGTTTTGAATTTGAAAGAGTTAAAACCGGATAAAAACAGGATATTAAAAAATGCAAAAATTTTTGTTTTTGGATTTCTTAGTGTTATGAAATATATTCAATTTGGCATCACTACTTAATCGGTATAGAACGATAGAACTTCCCGAGGTCTATTTATATATTTCATGCTCTATAAGATATATTTCTCGCCTGCGCACATTTTTAAAAAAGCGGTATTTTCCTTCGCGGTGTGTTTTTTTCTGAAGATATCTATGAACATCATAACTAAAATAGAGGTCAGCACTATAGCCTTATAGCACAAATAAGATAAAATAAACGCGTGCTTCCTGAAATACTTAATTTTACTGACGGTAGAAATATTCCATTTTCGGAATGAGTTCTGCGGGCTGCCTCCCTCGAGATGGATAATTTTTGGCCCGGTAATTATCATGCGCTTCCAGTTCTTTTTTTTCATCCTGTATTGGAGATCGTTTTCTTCGGAATAAAGGAAGAAAGATTCGTCGAATGGCCCGCATTCGGAAATCGCATTTTTTGGGACGAACATATCCGCACCGACAATCACTTCCACTTCTTTGGTTTCCCCCGGAGTAGTAGAAGCAGGGGTAGATTTCTTTCTTCGCAGAATTTTCCTTGTCATTTTTTTTATCCGGTTGAAAATCTCCTGAAATAATCGATGAAAACCGCCGTAAGAGTTGGTAACTTTTAAATCTTTATCAAATAAATATGTCCCGATACATCCTATATGTTCCGCTTCATGCTCTTCCATAAAATCATAGAATTGCTTGATCGCATTATTCAGAAGAATAGTGTCGCAGTTTAGAAAGAACAGGTATTTTCCTCCGGCATGAGGGATTCCCAGATTATTGCCCGCGCCAAACCCGCGGTTTTCTTTGCTCGCGATTAACGTAATATTTTTAATATTTTCCCTGATAAAATTGACGGAGGTTTCGGATGATGCGTTATCCACGACGATTAATTCATAATTTAGACCTTTCGTTTTCTCCCGGATAGATTGAATGCAATTTTGCAATAACTTTTCGGTATTGTAATTTACAAAGATGACTGATACGTCTATTTTTTCTTGAGAAAGTTTACCACCTTCTTTCCGGGAGATATTATCATTCATTTTCAGTCCTTTTTTGGATTCGAAGCGCTCGGTGAATAATAAACTTTCATAGAACCATAAATTCCAAGATTTATTAAATATTATAAGGATATTCCCCATTTCTCTCAAATATCGGGCGGGGTCGGATAATGCGGCGTTTTCATTTTCCCATGCTTGTTTTTTTTCCGCGCGTGGGGTATAATATGGACGCTTGAATTGGATTGCATGAGCCGTAAAACCCCTGATGATTCCTGTCATCCGGGGCTTATAAATCGTCAAAAAGAAAATGGAGGAACTGCGATGAAAAAAAAATTTATAGGGCTTCTGATGATACTGGCCGCGGCATCGGGAGCATACGCGAAGAACGAGATACAACAGGCGCAGGTTATTCCCAACGGGTTCGTCGTGAACTCTTCGGGATTAGCCGACGATTGTATGTCGCTATTCATCAATCCCTCCGGGTTATCGCGGCTCGACCGTATCAACTTCCTTGTCTCCACCGGGCAGTCTCTCGACCTGAACTTCGCGGGCATCTCAGGGACTCTCCCGTATATCGGGGGGATGGGTATCGGTATCTTCCGCTTGACCACCGCGCAGGGGACGACCAAAGAAGGGCTTGTGATCGGGTGGGGTAAGGAACTCCTCGAATCGTTCGCGGTGGGGCTGAATTTCCGCACTGCCGCCCCGACCGTATTCGGGATGAATCACAACCTCCTATTCGACGTCGGGCTGATGGTCTATCCGAATTCTAGCTGGGGCGCGTTCTTCGCGGGCTCATGGATAGCGAACCGCCTGCATATCGGCGCGGTGCTGCAGAATATCGGGAAGCATACCGGGGACGACCTCGACGAGGAGATGAACCTCCGTCTGGGGCTTTCCTATAATATCAAGGAAATCTGGACGAAGGTGTTTTTCGAGAAGAACCTGATCAGCACGGCGGACTTTTTTACCCTCGGGTTCGAGTTTAAACCGAAGCCGCTCGAATGGATCACCCTGCGTTTCGCGTACGACGTCAACTGGGAACGGGACGATTTCAAGATCGGGCTGAGTTTCAACGGGCTGGATTTCAGTCTCGACGCGGGTTACTCGGTCAACCGGAACGATTACCATGTTTCGGTGACGGGGTACTTCGAGAGCTCCAAGAAGGATATCGCCGAGGAAGTTTATGACGACGGGATGGGGCTATATAAGGAAGCGTTGGCGTATGATAAAAATAACGACGACTCGGCGTACTTCAGCTATAAGGCGGCGCTGGCGAAATTTAAGCTCGCGCTGTTCTACGACCCTGAAAACGAGAAGGCGGACTATCAGCGGAATGTAGTCGAGGATGTTCTCGACGGGTATCTCAGCAAGTTCATCAAGAAGGCCGAGACCGCCGAGAAGGGGAAGGACTATATCAAGGCGCTGAATTACTATTATCAGGCGTCTCTGATAGAAAATACCGCCGAGATAGACGCGCGTGTCAAGGACCTCTCCACCAATAAAACGGTGAGCCAGTATATCGACGATAAGACCCAGTCCGCCGAGAAGAACTTCAAGAAGGGCGACCTGATCGCGGCGAAAAAGGACTATCAGGATATCTATGTCGCGAAACCGTACGATAAATCGATCGACGGCAAGATCAAGGACCTCGAGAACCTCCTCCGCGACAAGGCTAAGGTCTATTATGATAAGGCATACGACTATTACAAGAACAATAACTATAAGGCCTGCATCGACTATCTGAATAAGGCGCTGGTTTCGTACCCGGACTACCAGGACGCGAAGGAACTCAAGAGCGCCGCCAATTCGCTCTACCAGACGGCGGAGAACCTCAAGAACGCGTATGCGATGTACAAGCAGGGCAATACGATGGGGGCTCTCGCAGCGGTCAACAAGGTGCTGAATTACAATAAGAACAATTCCGACGCGCAGGAGTTGCAGGAAAAAATCATGGACAGTCTTCGCGCGGATATCAAGGCCAACCTTGACAAGGGTATCGTGTATTACAACGATAAGAAGTACGATAAGGCGATTGCCGAATTCAATAAGGTACTGACCGTAGATAAGAACAACAGCGTGGCGCTGGATTACAAGAATCGCGCCGAATCGAAACTCGAAGCGCTGAAAAAGCTGGGCGGAATGTAGCCCATGGAGGACTGATGCGTAAGAAACTCGGAGTCAATATCGACCATATCGCGACCCTGCGGGAAGCCCGCAAGACGAACTATCCCGACCCCGTGGAGGCCGCCGTATTCGCGGAACTCGCGGGCGCGGACGGGATCACGGCGCACCTGCGCGAGGACCGCCGTCATATCCAGGACCGCGACGTTTATATCCTGCGGAGCACCCTCAAGACCTCGCTCAACCTCGAGATGGCGCTCAATCCGTCTATCCTCGAGATCGCACTGAAGGTGCTTCCCGACGAGGTCTGTATCGTGCCGGAGAACCGTGAGGAAGTGACCACCGAGGGCGGACTCGACGTGATCGCGAACCGCGCGAAGCTCAGGGAGTTTGTCCCCGCGCTGCAGGAGAAGCGGATAGTCGTGAGCCTGTTCGTCGATCCCGACCCCCGTCAGATCGAGGCGGCTGTGGACTGCGGCGCGGAGTTTATCGAAATCCACACCGGGAGTTACGCCGACGCGAAGGGCGAGACCGTGTCGCACGCGGAGTTCGAGAAGGTGCGGAACGCCGCCGGGTTCGCGGTGTCGATCGGCCTGCGCGTCAACGCCGGGCATGGGCTGAACTACCGCAATGTCGCGCCCATCTGCGGCATCCCCCAGATCGAGGCGCTGAATATCGGGCACTCGATTGTCTCGCGCGCGGTGTATACCGGCCTCGAACGCGCGGTGCGGGATATGATCGACGCGATGAAATAGATTAGTATTTATTGGATCGGCAGCAGTTTCAGCCCCAGCACGATGATAAACGTTCCCACTACCCCGTTGACGAACTCCACCGCCAGTAACTTGCGGGGGTAGGTCGACTGGATCAGCATGTTCCAGAACCGGGGGTAGACCCGGACTGCGGAGAAAATCGCCGCGAGTATGAGCGCGGTAGTCCATCCTGTGGGCTCGGCGAACAGGCTCCGCAGGTAGATATACCCGGCGGTCAGGATATACACCTCCGCCTGCGTCCCCAGCGCCATCTTGAGGATATACTCGCCCTGCTTGGGCCACTTTCGGAGCGCGGGATGTTCGCCCGCATCTCGATACAGTTTCGCCGTGAAGGGGTTCATGTAGAGTATCCCCACCGCGACGAAATGGATCACGCCGATCACGAGCCCCCACAGTAAAATCTGCAATAGCATCTATGTCCTCCTATAGAGTATTCTTTGTTTACTAAATATTAATCTTCGTGTTTATTATTGTAATTAAAATTTGAATAATTGATCCAATTCCAATAAATATTAAGCCAAAAATTGTTAAGCACTTATTATTCTTGTCATCTGCTATATATCCCTGAAGGATTTCTGCTTGCTTCTGAATGAGTGAAATTTCTACTTGATTATTGGGTAAAATTGTGCCCATATCATATTCATTTTTGGGTTCTCTTTTTTCAATTCGTTCTTTTAAATATGCAATATTTTTTACAGTTTTTAGTCGAAATTCTTGAATATCAATTAATCTATTATTTATTATTGTAAAATATTCTATGCTATTCGCTGTCGATAATCGTAATCTTTTATATAAATTATTAAATGCAATTGCTAATAAAATCGTGCCTCCCACAATAAACACATATGACAGAATTGAAATAACCATAGTTTGCATAGTATACTTCTCCTTAGACACTTGGTTTTTATTATCAGTTTCGGCTGCGCTCGATGCCCGGTTATTCAACTACGGACACTGAGCGTAGCCGAAGTGTCCCGGACTACGATCCCCGTTATGGTCGTTGAGCGTAGTCGAAACGTGGTCGTTGAGCGTAGTCGAAACGTGGTCGTTGAGCGCGCGCCCTGAGCCTGTCTTCCGCGAATGCGGGAGGCGAAGCCGAAGGGTAGCCGAGGTTGGTCGCCGAGCGAAGCCGAGGCGAAGCTATCCCTTCTCCTCGGGTACCCTAGTTACATTCCTGCAAATAGCTAATTGATGGAGAAGTTTTTCATCCCCGTCCATCAATGCATCCTTTTTTGCGTGCCCCCATCCTTGTACCTGTTTCTCACGGTTAAACGCATCTTCGATACGGGTATATTCTTCATAGTATATTAAACTGACCGGAAGACGTTTCGACGTATAATTAGCGCCTTCACCCGATTGGTGTTCCGATAAGCGTTTCTCTAAGTTCCATGTACTCCCGGTATAGTACGTTCCGTCGCTGCATTGAAGAATATACATATACGGCATGAATTTTCCTTCTCCGGCATCTCGGCTGCGCTCGATGCCCGGTTATTCAATATCGGACACTGAGCGTAGCCGAAGTGTCCGTCCCGCAATAATCAGTATCCGATTGTTTTCTATACTGAAGTAAAATAAAAATCTTCATATATATAACCCGGTCGTTGAGCGAAGCCGAAACGACCGTCCTAATACATCCAATACCCCTTCAAATTCGGCAGGGTCTTGATATGCTCGATGAGTTCCCGCGAGTAACGGGTGCTGTACCGGTCGGAGGCGTTGACGGTGACGGGGGTGTTTTCCTCGAAGGTGTGGAACACGAGCTTGATCTGCCCGCGGTTGGATTGTTCGCGCGCGAGTTCGCGCAGTTTATCGAGCTTGTCCGCGAACCCGTTCCCGGTATGCGCGTTCTCGATATACATGTGCAGTTCGGTGAAACTCTCGCGCGCTCCGGTCAGGTCGTCGATCGGGCGGACGCTCGCCACATCGTACTGGAGCCCGTTGTTGCCCTGCGTGATCACCACACGGACGCAGACGAACGAGGTGGGCTGGATGAACGGTTTGAACTGCTCGTACTTCTCGGAGAACAGGAAGAATCGGAAACTGTCGCCGAGGGTCTCGAGGGTGAAGATGGCGTACTGGGAGTTCCGCGCGCCGGTCTTGATCTGGATATCGGAGATATAGCCCCACAGGTACACGGGTGTGCCCTGCTTGAGGCGGGACTGGAGGGAGTGCGTGTAACGGGTGATGTCGCCGATTTTGCCGATCACCGAGCTGAACAGTTTTCCGGTGAGGTAGAACCCCAGGGTCTGGAGCTCGTTCTCGAAGTCCTCTTTCAGCGTCAGGGGTTTGCACTTCCGGTTCAGGTGGATATCGCATCCGCCGTCGCCGTTATCGAACAGGCCGAGCTGGCCGATTTCTTTCTCTTTCTGTTCCTGCTGGATCTGCGAGATATAGCAGTCGATATTGTTCAGGAGGACCGCCTTCTCCATAAACGGGTCTTCGCCGCCGATCACGGAATCCATCCCTCCGCAGCGGACGAGTATTTCGAGGGTGTTCTTCTTAAATTCGCCGTATCCGCTCATCCTGCGGATAAAGTCGTCCGCGGACGCGAATTTCCCGCCGAGCCGCCGTTCCTCGAGTATCGCGTCGGCGACCGCCTCGCCGATACCCTTGACCCCGCCGAGGCCGTAACGGATCGAATCGCCCCGGTCGGCGAACACCCATTCGCTGTCGTTGATATCCGGCGGGAGCACCGGGATTTGCCGGGCGGCGCATTCCTTGCAGTAGTTGCGGATATCGTCGGACTTCCACATATTCTGCGACAGCAGGGACGCCATGAACTCCACCGGGTAATGGGTCTTGAGATAGGCGGTCTGGTATGCGAGCACCGAGTAGGCCGCGGAATGAGATTTATTGAACGCGTACTCCGAGAAGGGCACCATGATATCGAGGATTTTCCCGGCGAGCTCGGCGGTATACCCGCGCTCGACGCTCCGTTCGATCCAGCCCGGCCGGAGCTTCTCGATCTCTTCCTTCTTTTTCTTCGCCATAATACGGCGCACCATATCGGCCTCGCCGAGACTGTATCCCGCCATAATCTGCCCGATCTGCATCACCTGCTCCTGATACACGATGATACCGTAGGTCGGCATGAGCACCGTCTCGAGGGTCTCGTGATGGCAGTCCACTTCCTCGCGGCCGTGCTTACGCGCGATATAGTTCGGGATGAACTGGATCGGGCCGGGGCGGTATAACGCGTTCATCGCGATCAGGTCTTCGATGGAGTTCGGGCGGAGCTGTTTCAGGTACTCGGTCATCCCGTCCGATTCGAACTGGAATATCCCCATCGTGTAGCCGTTGGTGAATAGCTCGAACACGCGGGGGTCGTCGAGCGGGATACGGTCGATATCTATTTCTTTCCGGTACTTTTTACGGATACGGCTCAGGCAGTCCTTGATCAGCGAGAGGTTGCCGAGGCCGAGGATATCCATTTTGAGGAGACCGTTCGCCTCGAGGTACTCGCCCTCGTACTGCGTGACATTGTCGACGTTACGCTGGTCTTTATAGAGCGGCACGACGTCCTTAAGGGGTTCGTCGGAGATGATCATACCCGAAGCGTGCGTCCCGATATTCCTGATAGTGCCGTCGAGCGCGATCGCGTACTCGATCCACTGCCGCTCGACCGGTTCGCCTTTCGCGCGTAGGTTGCGGATTTCCTGATATTTGTCGGGGTTCTTCTCGAGTATCTTATCGAACGTGTCCTTATCGATCGCGTCCTTGTCGTCGATGAGCTTGGTGACGCCGTTGACTTTATCGAGCGGGATGTCCAGCACGCGCCCGACGTCCTTGAGGGCGTTGCGCATCTTCATCATGCCGAACGTGATGATATCGGCGGTGCGCCCATAACCGTAGGTCGAACGGATATACTCCTTGACCTCGTCGCGGCGGTCGTCCTGGAAGTCGGAATCGATATCGGGCATCGACACGCGTTCCGGGTTCAGGAAACGCTCGAAGAAGAGGCCGTAACGGATGGGGTCGATATTGGTGATATTCATGCAGTACGCGACCAGCGCGCCCGCCGCCGAACCGCGCCCGGGGCCTACGCCGATACCCTGCCGGAGCGCGAAATCCACATAGTCCGCGACGATGAGGAAATAGTTCGAGAAGCCCATCTTCCTGATGACCGCGAGCTCCATTTCGAGACGGTCGATATATTCCGCGGACGGTTCTTTCCCGAAACGGCGCGCGAGCCCCTCGTAGGAAAGTTTATTGAGCATACTGTCCGCGGTCTCGGTCTCGGGTAACGGGTACTGCGGGATATGCATCTTCTTGAGGTAGGGCGTGAGGTCGAACTGGCACATCTCGGAGACCGCGAGAGTATTCGAGATCGCCTCGGGGACTTCGGCGAAAAGTTTGGACATTTCCGCGCCGGTCTTCATATAGAATTCGTTATTGGCGTACCTGAAACGTTTGGGGTCGGACAGAAGGTTCTTGTCGCGGATGGCGAACACGATCTGCTGGAGCATCTCGTCGTCCTTCTCGATATAATGCGCGTCGTTGGTCGCGACAAGGCGCAGGCCGGTCTCCTTCGACACCTCGATGAGGCGTTTCGCGGCGACCAGCTCCTCGGGCATGCCGTGGTTCTGTATCTCGAGGAAAAAGTTCTCCTTACCGAACAGGTCGATATACCACTCGAGAGCCTCGTCGAACTCGGACTGGGCGCCGTTGAGGATATACCACGGGAGTTCGCCGGTGAGGCACGCCGACATCGCGACCAGCCCCTTGCCGTGCTCCGTCAGGACTTCGCGGTCGATACGCGGCTTATAGTAGAACCCCTCCTGGTATCCGATGCTCGACAACTGCATGAGGTTCTTATACCCGTCGTAATCCTTCGCGAGGAGGACGAGGTGGAAATAATTCTTTTCGTTCTTATCCTTGATATAGCGGCCGCGCGGGGAAATATAGAATTCGCATCCGTAGATAGGCTTGATGCCCGCGCTCCTGGCGTACTTGTGGAACTCCATCACGCCGAACATGTTGCCGTGGTCGGTCAGCGCGACCGCGGGTTGGCCGTCGGCAACAGCCTTCGCGATAATCGCGGGAATCTTGGACACACCGTCGAGCACGCTGTAATGCGAATGCAGATGCAGATGGACGAAACCGGACATGCAGCTCCCCTCGTAATTCGACAAATTATAACGGAAAACTTCCGGAATCTCAAGGCGGGGGATAGTTCGGGATATTGTTGCGATATAAAGATTAAGGTAGAAATATTATGGTACGGGCGTTTGTATAGTAAATTTCTTCCGTCCGTGCGCATCGGAAGCCTGTTTGACAAAACTTTACCGGTTTGTTATGATTTATATCGGCAATATTCAATCACGTCCGGGAGATTTCCGGACGCGCCGGAAGGAGATACTTATGAAAAGGTTATGGACTGTTATGATGATGGCGGCGTTCTCGATAGTACTGATAGCCGGGTGCGCGCAGAAGCCCGCGCTTGACTGGAAATCCAAGATCGCTAAGATCGACGCGTTGACCGAGGAAATCCAGAAGAAAGGGACGCTCCTGATGCAGGGCGACACGAATATGGCGAAAGAAGTCGAGAGAATCGACGCCGAATTGATGAAGATCGACGCGGAGTTGGAAGAGATTTATCAGCAGCTTTCCGCCGAAGAGAAGAATGAGCTCGACAAGGCGCGGATGCAGTCGTTCAGTAAGGCGATGAGCGGGTTGACGAACTAGCTTTTAAGCGGCCGTCCTCGATCATAATCTTTCCATGCGCTATAAAATTTACTCAACATCTTTCTAACTTGAGGGCGGTTCTAAAAGCCCATTGGAGTCATATAAAAAAGACTTCTTCATTTCTTTCTGAGCGGCCAGAAAGAAATGAAGCAAAGAAAGAGCCGCCGCGCAGATAAAGCTCAGGAGAAGAGCCGGAAAATTGCGTAAAGGCTTAACTCGCAAGAAAGCCCAATTAGAAGCGCAGGATAGTCATGCTCGGACAAGCGCCTTTCCGCGATTTTCCGGTAGCAGGAATCGCTTTACAGTGCGCGGATTGAACAGCTAATTGCCATTTTACTATGCAGTTACGATTTTTGGCTGTTTGTTCCCCGCAGCTATGCCGCGACTTTTTCTTAGCGAAACGGGTAGAAACGCCGCTGTTCGAGCCGACCTGTTTTAATTGATTTCAGAGCTTGAAGCGAGTTGCGGCGTTTCCCGTTTCGCGCCCCTGTGCTCCGAAGCGGTATTCGGCGGGGAACCTCTTTCTTTGGTTCTTTCTTTCTGGGTTCGCAGAAAGAAAGAACAGGTGAATTCGGTGTCTTTGTGAGAGTTAATAGAACTCCCCTTGAGAGTATATCCCTTTGGGGGGCTATACCCGTTCGAGGTACGCCCGGAGGTTCTTCTTCCAGTCTTCGACTGTGAACCCGAGCTCGCGGATAATCTTATCCTTCGACAATACCGAGTATTGCGGGCGTTTCGCGGGGGTAGGGTATTCCTTCGACGTGATGGGGAGGATTTCCACCTCCTTTGTGAGCATCCCCAAGCCGCGCGCAATCGTGTAAATCTCGCGGGAGAACTCGTACCATGTCGTCTCGCCGTCGTCGGTATAATGGAAGATACCGTACTTTTCGCTACCGGAATGGACCAGGTCGACTATATTCCGCGCGAGGCCGAGGGAGTAGGTCGGGGTGCCGGACTGGTCGTCCACCACCCGTACTTCGCTTCGCTCGGAGAAGAGGCGGAGCATGGTGGCGGCGAAATTTTTACCGTGGGGGCCGTACAGCCACGCGGTGCGGATAATAAAATGGCGCGGAAGGGCGTCGATAATCCGGCGCTCGCCGTCGAGCTTCGTCCGCCCGTAGGCGGACTGCGGGTTCGGCATATCGGTCTCGGCGTAGGGCGAACGCTTGGCGCCGTCGAACACGTAGTCGGTGGACAAGTGGACAAGTTTCGCGCCCGTCTTCGCGGCGAAACCCGCGAGGTTCGCGGGGCCGTCGGAGTTGATGACTGCCGCGATATCCTCCTCGCTCTCCGCCAGATCGACCGCGGTGTATGCCGCGCAGTTAATGATCCATCCGGGATTGTACGGCGACGCGAACTTCTCTATCGCGGACGGGTCGGCGATATCGACCTCGCGGTCGCTTGCTATAAGCGGTATCCCGGCGGCGGCGAACTGTTCGCCGATCTCACGTCCAAGCATGCCCTTATTGCCGATTAACCAGACTTTAATAAGATCGCTCATTTTTTTAAACCCTTTTTATATTCCTTGAAACCCGGATTATTCATATCGCGGTTAGACAGCACCGGCTCGGCGACAGGCCATTCGATCCCGATATCCGGGTCGTTCCACATCAGGCCCGCCTCGGTCTGAGGATTGTACACGCTGCCGACTTTATAGAGCACTTCGGCGGTCTCGCTTGTGACGCAGAATCCGTGGGCTAACCCGACGGGGATGAAAAACATCTGCTTATTCTTCGCGGAGAGCTCCAGCCCGAACCATTTGCCGAGAGTGGGGGAGCCGGGGCGGATATCCACCGCCACATCCCATATCGCGCCATGGACTACGCGGACGAGTTTCGCCTGTCCGGGATGGGTCTGGTAATGCAGGCCGCGCAGGGTGTTCCGCACCGATTTGGAGTGGTTGTCCTGGGCGAAATGGATATCGATCCCGAATTGCGCGAACTTATCGCGGTTATAGCTTTCGAGGAAAAACCCGCGTTCGTCCTCGAAAATATCCGGGGTGATAATAAGTGTTCCTTCGATTGCGCCGGCTTGAACTTTCATGGACGCTCCTCTATTGTAATTGGGTCGATGTCTTCAACACGAACTTGAGGTACTGGCGGTAGGAATTGTCCGGCAGTCCCGCGAGCATTTTCTCGAACTGCTCCGCCGAGATATACCCCATCCGTAACGCCGCCTCCTCGATACACCCGATCTTGAGACCCTGCCGCTTCTCGATCGTCTCGATAAAGTTCGCGGCCTCGATCATACTGTCGTGCGTCCCGGTATCCAGCCATGCCGTCCCGCGCGCCAGAAGCTCCACGCTGAGCTTTCCGCGCTGGAGATAGACGTTGTTCAGGTCGGTGATCTCGTACTCGCCGCGCGGGGAGGGTTTGAGGTTCTCCGCGATCGACACCACGTCGTTATCGTAGTAGTACAGCCCGGGCACCACATAGTTGGACTTCGGAACCTTCGGCTTCTCCTCGATCGACAGCACCTTTTTATCCCTGCCTATCTCGAGTACCCCATAACGCTCGGGATCGGATACCCAGTACCCGAAGATGCGTCCCCCGTCCAGATGCGCAGCGCACGAGCGCGCCGCGTCCTCGAATTTATCGCCGTAGAAGATGTTGTCGCCGAGGATGAGGCACACGGAGTCGTTACCGATAAACTCCTTGCCGAGCGTGAACGCCTGCGCGAGCCCGTCGGGGCTGGGCTGGGCTTTATAAGTAATATCTATCCCGATCCGGCGCCCGTCGCCGAGGAGCCCCTCGATACGCGGGAGGTTCACCGGGTCGGAGATAATCAGTATCTCGCGGATGCATGACAGGAGCAGGGTGGATAGCGGGTAATAGATCATGGGTTTGTCGTACACGGGCAGGAGCTGTTTGCTCGCCACCATGGTCAGCGGATAGAGACGGGTTCCCGCGCCGCCCGCGAGGATGATTCCTTTCATAGGTACTTCCGTATGTTTTTAATATTATAAGACGCAGGGGGAATTATTTCAATGAATGAAGATTTTAATTCTTTTAGTTTAACATTAGTTGACAAGATTATTTATCGTTGACAAAATATGAGTATATTAAGGAGCAACAAATGGAAAACGATATTCCCGATAGTCTTTATCATTATACTGATATCGAATCCTTAAAGAGTATCATTGAAAAGAAAGAGCTTTGGGCGACTAATTGTTTGTTTATGAACGACTCTAAAGAAATGATGTACTTTCTGGATAGTTTTTATAAGTATTTTAATAAAAAGTCTGGAATTATAAGAGATCCTAAAGAAGTATTAATTAATTGGATAAAGAGAGACCAATTTCTTGAGAAGTTTTTTAAGGATTCATTACAGCATTATGTTTTATCATTCTCCAAAGATGGAGATTCCTTAATTCTTTGGGGTAATTATTCAAAGAATATTGGCTATTGTATTGAGTTCAGTCGAACTAAACTTGTATTGGCCCCAATTAATCAAGCAATTTTTAAGCCTAATTTTTCCTGATTCTCACGGTAACAAACCGGGGATTGATATCCCAATCGTTCTATAATCCAATGATGATTATAGTTCACAATAAAGTAT
>JABLXV010000010.1 GCA_013177895.1 Brevinematales bacterium
CTTTAGATACTACGACCATGAAAGACCGCACCAGAGCCTGGGTTATAAGCCGCCGGCTTCGATATACTTTTCGCCTGTTGACAAAACCGGAAAGGCGGCTTAGAATGACTGATGTAAGAAAAGAGCACAGCAAGATTCAACTTAACTTGCCCCTAAATCTGTCCAAACACAGGGGCGCACCTTAAACAGCCGCCCTCGCGGACGGCTATTTATGCCTTAACTTGTCACTTTTAACTTATTTCGCTCCCGCCTTCTTCAGCTTGTCGATGATCGCGAGGTAAATCGACCCTTTCGTTTTATCGTCCTTATACAGGGTTGCGCGCTGGAGCGGTGTGTACGTTTTCCCGGTGATCTCGAATTTCCCGTTCACGTCGACATTGTTTTTCAGGAGAAGGTCGATGATATCGATACTGCCCTTCTCGATAGCGTATCCGAGCGGGGTGCAACCGCTTTTCGCGGGTTGATTGACATTCGCGCCCTTCGAGATCAGGAAATCCGACATAGTGATGCTATCCCCGATTATCGCGAACGTAAGAGGGGTATATTTCCAGAAGCATTCTTTATTGACATCCGCGCCGCTCTCGACCAGCGTTTTCATCAGGTCGGGATTTTTCTTCTCGATAGCGAAACCGAGCGGGGTCTTATCGCCCATCGATTTTTCGTTGATATTCGCGCCGCTTGCTATCAGGCTTTTCAGCAGGTCGATATTGCCCTTCTCGAGAACCATCCCGAGCGCGTTATAATCGGCGTTATTATACTGGAATTTTGCGCTGAGGTCGGCGCCCTTCGATATCAGGAGATTGAGGAGCGCGGAATTCCCCTTATCGATCGCGTAGGTGACAGGGGTATACTCGCGGTCGCCGATCAGGAATACGCCGTTGATATTCGCGCCCTTCGAGAGCAGGAGATTGACCATATCGATATTCCCCTTCTCGATAGCGAAACCGAGCGGGGTATATTCGTTATTACTGAATTTGAACTTAGCGTTCAGGTCGACCTTTTTCTCGATCAGCGCGTCAAGTAACGCGGAGTTGCCCTTATCGAGGGCGTATCCCAACGGGGTATATTCCTTATCGCCGAGCTTGAATTTTCCGTTGGCGTCGGCGCCCTTAGCGAGCAGGATATTAAATAACGGCATATCTCCTTTTTCGATCGCGTATCCCACCGGCGTGTACTCCTTGCCCTTGAGGGAGAAGACGATATTCACTCCCGCGCCTTTATCGATCATCAGGGTCATCAGTTCCTTGTTTTCTTTCTCCATCGCGTAGGATAACGGGGTATAGTCGAGTCCTCCGGATTTGAACTTCGCGTTGACGTCCGCGCCCTTCTCGATCAGTGACTTCGCGAGCGCGGTATCGCCTTTCTCGATTGCGAAGCCGAGCGGGGAATACTCCTTCTCGCCGACCATGAAGGTCGAGTTGATGTCCGCGCCCTGTTCGATCAGCATACCGAGCATACTTTTATCGCCCTTTTCGATAGCATAACCGAGAGGGGTGTATTCCTTCCCGCCGAACTGGAACTTGGCGTCGCCCGATGCGCCCTTCGACATCAAAAGCGCGATCATATCGGTCTTGCCCTTTTCCATCGCATAGGCGAGCGGAGTATATTCCATTTCGCCGAGCTTGAATTTACTGTTGATGTCCGCTTTCTTGTCAAGCAGTGTCTTCATCAGTTCGATGTTATCCTTGACCATCGCGTAGCCGAGCGGGGTAATTTCTTTCTGGCTCATTACGGCTTTTATATTAACATCCGCGCCCTTATCGACCAGTTTCTTCAATAGATCGATATTGTCCTTTTCAATCGCGTATCCGAGAACGGAGTAGGGTTTGCCCATCGATTCGAACTTCAATCCGGGATTTGCGCCTTTATCGATCAGCAGGTTGAACATATCGGGAATATCCTTGACGATGGCATACCCGAGCGGGGTAAACGATTCGCCGAGGTAGGTGAATTGCACATTGGCGTCGCCGCCGTTCGCGAGCAGGAACGACACTACGTCCATATTGCCGATCACCATCGCGAAGCTGAACGGGTCGTAGGTGCTGCCGGCGAGGTTGATCTTCACCTTCATATCCGCGCCCTTATCGATCAGGTATTTAATAGTATCGAGATTGCCCTTCTGGATAGCGAAGATAAGCGGGGTATAGCTCGTAGCGTTTAAAGTAAATCCGCCGTTGATATTCGCCCCGCTGTCGACCAGTTTCTTAATCATATCGATGTTCTCGCGTTCGATAGCGTAGTAGAGCGGGGTTTTCCCGTTCCGCTCGACATTCACGTCGACGTTACCCTTCGCGATAATCAGGGTGAATACGTCGTAGTAGTCGCGTTCCATCGCCATCGCGAGGATATCGCCGACCTTCTGGTCGTCCACCAGCCCGAGGCCGATGATATGAGAAAGGATATTGGTGCTTTCCATGATGACGGCTTTTTCGAGATAAGCCGCGCCGCTTTCACCGGCCTTGATTTTAGTCATCAGTATATTGACGTCGTCCTCGAGAACGAAGTCGGAATTCTTTACTTTCAGCTGTTTATTCTTCGGCTGAATCTGGTTGTATTTCAGAAGAGTGCGGATTATCTTGATGCGCTTCCATTCCTCCATTTCACGGGGCGCGTCTTTCGCGTTGTTCTCATTATTCCATAGCAGGTAAGCAAATTCGATCAGGTTGAGAGAAAGTTTTTTGGCCGACGGCTTTCCGCCGGCTTTGGCGTATACCTGCGCGGAGATGGAGATATTATTTTTCAGTGTCGCACCCTTAGAGAGAAGCGCGTCCGCAAGTTTAGCGTCGGCGGAAATAGCGAGATCGAGCGGGGTTACCAGTAACGGCGTATTGATCGATATTTCTTTGATAACGATTCCGCTGATATTCGGGATAGTGTCGTTAAACTGGGAGAGGTCGTCGAGCTTAGCGCCGACAGGGTATTTCGTAGGGTCGAAATCGCCCCGGAACACGTAGACCTTCGTCATCTTGGCCGCGCCTTCCTTGTATTCGACAGTCACCGTACAATACGGCTTCATCTGGATAGGGGTCTTCATCTTTGCGTCGGCGGATACCCCCTTCTGTCCCATCAGGAGCTGTATCATCGGGATATCCTGATTCTGCACCGCGAGATGGAGCGGGGTTACCCCGGCCGAGTCGGGAGCGTTGGCCGCCGCTCCGAGCTGAATCAGGTAACGCACCATATCGATCTTCTTAGCCTTCACCGCCTGGTAGAGCGGGGTGGTTTTATCGTCCGCGGCGATGTTGATCATCTTCTTCTGATCCGCCGCCTTGGGCGTCAGTGACAGCAGGAAATTGACCGCGCTCTGATCCCAGTTAATCGCGATATAATGCATGGCGGTCATACCTTTGTATTTCAGGTTCAGATTCGCTTTATTCATGACGAGATAGTCCAGTAGAGGCTGAGACCATTTCTTCCCATAAGAGAAGTAGTAGGCGAGAACTGGCTGGGTTTTCAGGTCGAAACCGACTTTCTCGACATAGTTTTTTACAGTCGGCAGGTCGTTATTGGTGAGCGCCTCCCAGATATCCGCGGCGGCTAACGGTTTTACCGCGGCGAACAATAAGGCGAACGCAAGGAGAGTGCAGAACTTTTTCATTTATTTCCTCCGGAATCATGTTAAAATATTTCAAAAATGTCAGGTTTATGCTAACATAAAATACGCGGTTTGGCAAAAAATCGGATTAATATCTGCATATAATTTCGGTAAATTTATTCCAGATATAAAGTAAATACAAGACGGAGATGTACGAATGATTATCAGAGAAGCAGAACAGTCAGATATTCCCGTAATGGTGGAACTGCTGGGCGAATTATTCTCGATCGAGAAGGATTTTCAATTCGACCGCGAGAAGCACGCGAGGGGTTTATCGATGATGATGGAACATTCCGGCGAACGGGTGATTATGACCGCGGTGGAGAACGGCACGGTGATCGGGATGTGCTCCGGCCAGATGAGCGTATCCACTGTCGAGGGGGGATGGTCGCTATGGATAGAGGATATGATTGTCTCGAAGGAGTTTCGCGGGAAAGGGATAGGGACCGTGCTGATTGGCGCGGTTGAAAAATGGGGAAAGAGCATGCACGCATGCCGTCTCCAGCTTCTCGCGGATATGGACAACACCCCCGCGCTGGAATTTTATCGGCATGAAGGATGGACGCGGGGAAATATGGTCTGCCTGCGAAAAAAACTAGTCTGAGGGGAATATGCGAATTCATCATACGGCATTATGGACAAACGAGTTAGAAAGGATGCGGGAGTTTTACGCCCGTTTTTTCGGCGCGGGGGTATCGGAGAAGTACCGGAATCCCGTCACGGGGTTCGATTCCTATTTTCTCCTGTTTGACGGCGGTACGCGGATCGAGATTATGATGAAGCCGGGGATAGCCGAACAAAAGGACGGGAATGCGGCTACCGGATACGCGCATATCGCGGTGTCGCTGGGAGATAAAGATGCGGTCGACAGGAAGACGGCGGAATTACGGGACGCGGGATATGCGGTTATCGGCGAACCGAGGATGACCGGGGACGGGTACTATGAGGCAGTGATCGCGGACCCCGATGGAAATAAAATCGAGCTTACAGTTTAGCTATAGTTTCTTTTTCTCTTCGTCGTCGAAGTATTCTTTATAGTGCTTCTCCGCGCAATCCGGGCAGAAACTGTGAGTGAACTGAGTTTCCGAATGTTCGGATATATACTTTTCGATGGGTATCCACTGATCGCCGACCCGGATTTTTTTACAGAACGAGCAGACCGGCAGAAACCCCTCGAGATATTTGATGCGTCTGATAAAATTACAAATCGAGAATACCGAAATTACCCAGAGTATAATAACCATCACGCTTTCGACAAGGCTTTCCACCCAGTTAATAGGAGTTTTTTCCGCGCCGAAAAGGTAATGCGGCAGATCGAAGATTTCGTCGAGCCATATAATCGCGATTACCAGAATAAACGCGAGAGAGGCGAACAAGACAATTTGATTCTTTATATGTTTTTTAGTAATCATGTCGCGGACAGTATTCATTTTTCCCTTCCTGAAGAAAATATATCATAAAAGAGATACATTTTCAACAACGTATTTTGATAGATGCATAAGAAAATGTAAAGTAAAAACGTGAAATTGCAAAAATATCCTTTGTATTGACGATTATTGAATATATTACTAGTATGTATATGAGAAGATATTAACCGGAGGCACATTATGGAAAAAATAGAAAGTTCTGTCAGTGTGTACGATTTCTCCGCGAAAACCATCACCGGAGAAAATAAGGATTTGTCTTCATATCAGGGGAAAGTGTTGATGATCGTCAATACCGCGAGTCTCTGCGGGTTTACGCCGCAGTACGCCGGCCTGCAGGAACTTTACCGGAAATACCGTTCGGACGGCCTCGAGATACTGGGATTCCCCTCCGACCAGTTCGCCCATCAGGAACCGGGTACCGACGGGGAGATACTCAAATTCACGAAGGAAAAGTACGGGGTGGAGTTCCAGATGTTTTCGAAGATCGAGGTGAACGGCGCGGGCGCGCATCCTCTCTATCAATGGCTGACCACCGCCGCGCGGGGGTTTATGGGCACCAAGGCGATCAAGTGGAATTTTACCAAGTTCCTGTTCGGCCGCAGGGGTAACTTATTCAAACGTTACTCGTCCCAGACCGAACCGTCCGCGATAGAGAAGGATATCATCGCGCTGATAGGACTTGTGGATTTTTTTAACTAAGGTATAATCGAGATACAAATCAAATCGATCATATCGAGGCTGGGACTTGTGGATTTTTTTAACTAAGGTATAATTCGATAACCTCCTTCACCTGATCGTCCGTTGCTGGGACTTGTGGATTTTTTTAACTAAGGTATAATTTTAAAAATGTCGCCGTTACAGTATTCAATGCTGGGACTTGTGGATTTTTTTAACTAAGGTATAATTCCGGCCGTCACGTCCTATATATTTTACAAGCTGGGACTTGTGGATTTTTTTAACTAAGGTATAATAGGTTTTTTGCGTTCGTGATCGCGGTCTTCGCTGGGACTTGTGGATTTTTTTAACTAAGGTATAATCATGTTTAATTCTTTTGCTATTTCTTCGCAGCTGGGACTTGTGGATTTTTTTAACTAAGGTATAATCATGCCCAAACAATGGCAGTAGAATTTAACGCTGGGACTTGTGGATTTTTTTAACTAAGGTATAATCCGCCGGAGTGAGGAGTATTTCTCCCCGAGCTGGGACTTGTGGATTTTTTTAACTAAGGTATAATAGAAGTCAGTTTATCAACGTCACGGATAAGGCTGGGACTTGTGGATTTTTTTAACTAAGGTATAATAAACTGTCGGGCGCGCCCGACACTTTTTTCGCTGGGACTTGTGGATTTTTTTAACTAAGGTATAATATGTGTGGGTTTTATTGCCGCGCGACATTTGCTGGGACTTGTGGATTTTTTTAACTAAGGTATAATGCGATCTGCGTGGATGTGCACGTGCACCGGGCTGGGACTTGTGGATTTTTTTAACTAAGGTATAATAAACGGATTGGTTTTCCAGAAGATCGATTTGCTGGGACTTGTGGATTTTTTTAACTAAGGTATAATATCATTAAGGATTTCCCCATCGTAGAATGAGCTGGGACTTGTGGATTTTTTTAACTAAGGTATAATATCTCCCGTGTATCTCGTTGATATTTCGGGAGATATTATGCTTTTTCAGGAAAAATACTAGAATAATAAGAGTTGATCCGGCGGATCTTCGGCCTTTTTTTTCGTTCGCCCGTAAAATACTTCCATATCGCCGAATTGTTTATCGGTAATCATGATCAATCTGACCTGCCCTTCTGTGGGAATAATCTGTTTGATTCGGTTTGCATAGGTTTGGCAGTTTTCTCTGGAGGTCGTGTAACGCGCATAGACAGAGTATTGAAGCATGGAAAAACCTTCAGCTAATAGCCTTCTTCTGAAAGTTGTATAAGCTTTACGCTGACGGTGTTCCATAACGGGCAGATCGAATATGACGAATAACCACATACCTTTGTATTCCGACGGTATTTCCCGTTTCATATGATTTATTTTCGGATAATGATTTATAGAATATAAGTGTTTATACGATGAGCGATTCAGGTAAAACGACATCCTTTCTCTTTTTCTCGAATATATTGAATACGGAAACCGTCAATTTAGTTAAAGCGTCAAAGATAGAAATATTTTCCTTTTTCATTCTTACGGACCCGGTAAGTATTTCCAGAATTCTTCTTTTTGTATCCTTATCTACTTCTTCGAAGGGGCTTTTTTCATTGAGTAGCTCGAATACTTTTTTATCCACCATAGGGCGAAAAGGTTCCATAAGATCGTCGGCAAGGCGAAAAGCGTCATATTGATTATGATGGTGTATTCCGAAAGAAGGATGAAGCCCTGAGGAACAGATGGCCCGGGCAGTACATGCGCGGAGAATAGTGTATCCGTAATTCAGAAAGCGGTTGTGGTCGCAGGCGTCTCTATCCCGCTTGAATTCTTTCCCGAACAATATTTTCCAATAAATTCGGGATGACTGCCCTTCGATGTTTTCAGGATCCCCCGACTGTACCAGTCCCGCCATTTGCTTCAGTCCGCCGTCCTGTTTGAGTTTATTAAATAATAACTCCGATTGGAAAAGAATTTTCTTCCGGACGATTTCTTTCCAGATATGTTTTTTTAACGGTAGCGAAGCGTTGATCTGTGTGTCATAGTTCTTCGCCGCAGTAGTATGAACACCGACCGGGAGAAACATACCGGCAGGTAAATACCGGTTATCGCATAGTACCACCATGCCCCCGGATTGAATGATAGCTACAATCGCAGATTGGGTTATTGTGATTGCGGGATTGGACAGTAATAAAACGCCAACCTCTTCCACTGGAATGGTGTGCTTTTCGCCTTCATGTATCCTTATCTCGATTAAGCTGTTTGTCAGGTGTACATAAGCTCCAGTATCTGATAGCTCGATAATACGGTTAGTCATTTGCGTATCGCACTTCGCCGAACGGGGTTAGTATTACTTTCCTACAGTTTGAAATACGTAAGGTATCAGGCATTTTTGAAAACCATTCTTTTGCTTCTTTAATATCTTTTTGTTTCCTAGCATCAAGAGATTTGACAAACATAATTTGAAGACTTTCCGGTATAGATCGAACTACAAAGAGTTCTCTTTTATCGTTCATATCCAATTCAATCATTGTTTTTTCATGAAGGCTGAATTTAAACTTCTTCCCTTCTCCAAAGTCGCGTAGGATCACAGGCTCGTGGTTCTTTTTTCTCCGATAAGCCTCGAACATCGATACGCAATAACCTTCCCATTTGATTTCCTGCCCATTTTCGTCCAATACCGCTACAATTTCCATATGGTGATTGGATTCGTTTGCGACCCTGCGTAATCTATCCCCGGATCCGATTGTAAACGTTTTTAAATTAGTCTCGATTATTACCGATTTAACGGGAATATTGATACCGTCTTTCCCCTCGATAACAGGAAGGTTGACAGGGTCGGAAAATATTTTCTGCGGTTCCGCTTCACTCTTCTGCAGTAGTATCTGCTCGACTTTTCCTCTGATAAAGGAGTCCTTGATTTTCTGCACTTCATTTTTAGAAAGCGATTCCAGTTTCTTGCGGATAGTGACTTTCCCTTCTTCTCCGGTATCCCCGTAAAAGGTATCTGCGTGAAGTTTCCCGCTGACCTTATTGCTGATGTGGTGAATCGGGATAATCGTTTCCACCTTTTTTTCCAGTTCGGAGAAGAATCCTTCCCACGGTTCGGCCTTTCCGGGAATCCTGGCCTTCCCGTAAATCCAGCTATGTTTGGCATAGTCCGCAAGTTCTTTGATCGAACGCCCGCTGGTCAGCGCGATGGCGACCGCATCCACAGCATGATGACGGTGATCATCCCGGTTCTTTTTGTCGCCGCCCAAGGCTCGGTTCATCCCGTAATATCCGCGCAGATAGGCGGTAATCGCGCCCGAATTGCAGTATATCTTTCTATTTCCGTCTTCGTCCCATAATCCGCCATAAAGATATGATAGGTACTGCATGGCGAGTTTAGAAGCATAGCGGGTATCGTTCATATGCCGGTCGGTAAAGTCCTCGAAATAACTGGCATCGGCCATCATGAACCGGTCCAGCTTAATATCCCTGAATTTTCCCCTGAAACGGCTGACCCGTTCCTGTATAAGATTATATTTATCGGGATTTGATATATATGCCTCGTAAGGCGTCTGGTCTCGTTTCACCGTGCGGTTCTCTTCATTATAGCAAAGTGTTTTATTAGCAAAAGAATCTTCGAGGCTCCTGCTGAGCGGAATAATATGCTCGATATCGAATTCCGGGGTAGGCCCGAAAAGAGCGGCGTGACTAATCGATTTCCCGGTATAAGGGCATTCCCAATGGCTTTCTTCGGCAAGAAGGTATTTAGTGATCGTTTCACGCGACGGGTTCGTAATCCCGTTGCTTTCCAGATAGGCCTCCGCGCGTTTCCGCTCCTTCTCGTTCTCCCGGTTATCCTGAATCATCTTGGCGCGCCTTTCTTTGGACGCCTTCATCTCACGGGCAAGCTCAATGTGAATTTCCTGTGGGAGTCCGTATCGGGTAATAACCGCGTTCACACATCGTCTAACCTCTGTTAAACAGCGTTTGACTAACGGATTTGTTAAATTCTGCAGGCTCTTTTCCAGCATCGGTATTTGTTCGAGAATAGTCGTCTTTTGATGAAATTCGCCATATATATCCTTCACTGCCTCGGGGTAGGAAATCCCCTTTTTCATTCCGGGAAGTATTTTCTTCAGTGCCTTGAGCGATAATCCGCAGTACCCTTCTTCGAGTACTGCCTCACTGAGCAATTCGGCTTTTTCTGCCGTTAATCCCCATTTTGTCTTTCCTAAAGCTTTTAACCTCTCGATACTTTGAATGGAGTTGATATCGTGAAGGAGGTCCTCTTTTTGTACTCCCGTAAACGTTTCATATTCATCGCCGAATATCTGGGAAAGCACATGATTGGTCTTGTTCCCTAATAGCCGTGTTTCGCCCCCCTCTTCAAAATTGATCTTGGTACCTTTTGCAGGGAGATTGAGGAGTTTTTTGGTTTCCGTAAGCGTCAGCCGATCGGTTTTATCAAGAGCCTTAAAAAGTATGTCACTTTCTTCATAGGACAGTTTCCGGCTCGGTTTCTTCTCCTCCATTATCCTCAGGTTATTCAGGGTTTGGAGAATCCTGAATTGCTGAGCCTCGATCCGGTACCACGGACAGCGCTTTGATGTTTTCTCATATTCGCACATTCCCACCAGATGGCGCGAACTTTTTAGAGGCCGCTGGAAGAATAGCGCGTCTTTGAGTTTGTTCTTATAATCTTCGTTTAGAAGTTGTGGATAGAATTGCCGTTGTTTTTCGAAGATGGTCTCGAATTCATCGAGGTACATATCCCTTCCGGTATATCTCCCCCTGATCCTTTTCTCCAAGGGATTGCTTTTCGAGTAATGCTCTCCGATTGTCCGATTGCCTGAGTTCTCGATTTCTTGATGTAGTTCTGATATTCCTTTTTTTACTTTTCCGTAGTCGTCCTGCTTTCTTAATTCCTTTCGATTGGATAAAAAGCCCCTACGTTGTGCGAGATGGTACAATACTCTTGCGAGTTCTTCAGGGGATAGTTGATGGTCGAGCGCGCGGGTGCGGAGATAGTACGGGATGATGTGGAAAAACTGCTTCGGATCGAAGGATTGGTCGAGATATTTTCCTACGGTTTCCTTATCGATCCGTTCGATAAATCCTTCCCTCGTTTCGCCTGACGGGAATAAACCAATATTTTTCAGAAGATAATAAACTTTCAGTTTCCGGCGTCTTCTTCGATCCGATTGCCGCCTGATCTGGCGGGCGTTTCTCCTGTCGCTCGCGGCGGTGACCGGATTGGATGTCTCAAGGTCTTTCATTCCCGGATTGAATATCCTGACACCCATGCCAAGAATGGCTTTGGGATTCTTTTTACCGTCGTTTTGGATCACAGCCCACCCTAAGGAATTACTACCCAAATCCAGTCCTAGGATGTAATCTGATTTTTTATCCATTTATTCCTCCGAAAGTGAATATTCTATTGACTCTTTTTTTGAAAACAATTAGAATAATACTATCCACAAGCCCTAGTAAGGGTACACCACGCGGGCAAGTTCCTACGGGAAATCCCTCAGCGGCCTTCGGGCCGTTTTTTTTATTTATTATAACCCCTCAGGAATATTTGTCAATTATACGAATATTATACTCATTTGTTATTGATTGTAGTTTAAGAAAGAAATGACCGCTAGGGCAGGGTGACCTGAATCGCCGCGCGGATTTCCTTGAGGATAGCCCCGTTGGTGGATTCCTTATTCAGCCATACGTCCGATACGGTGACTCCCCCGATAATGCGATTGATCTGGTTGGTATCGGCGTATGCCCATGTGTCGTGCATGATATACGGGACATTGCCTACCTTGCCGAGGTACAGCATGATATGCCCCTTCTTGTAGATCAGCGAGGTCGCGGGCGGGAGTTTCAGGAGCGCGGGGATTTTCGCGTCATACGTCGCGTTCGTCTCGAACCTGCATATCAGCTTTCCGCAGAGGATTTGTTCCGACGTGTTGCGCGGGAGATAGATACCCGCGCACGCGAACACCTGCCAGATAAACCGCGAACAGTCCTGCTCGCCCCACATATCGCCCCATCCGTAGGGAGTATACAGCAGCCGGAACGCCTGATCGAGGATGACGCGCGGAGTATAGGGGAGATACCCCTTATGGACGTCGGATTTCTTGATATATGCGGGCTTGACCTCATACTCGCCGTTCTTGGTCTTGACCGGCACTTTAACCTTCCATACCCACGCGTTCGCCTCGCCGGTCAGCGGAAGGCGAGTCCCCATTCGGACGAATTCGAACGGCTTGGTCAATCCCTTGTCCCAGTACAGGTCGGCCTTGGGGCTGGTCACGACGAGAAATAGTTCGGACGATATGTAATTTTTAAGCTGGGTGAGCGAGCAGTAAACTACTTTCGACGACTCGATCCAGCCCTCGGTCTGGTCTCCCCGGACGAATAGCCATTTTCCGTCCTTCGACTTATGCATGATCGCGAGCGGGGTGCCCACCTCGGCGAGACTGAGCTGGAGACGGTCGAAATTCTCCTCCGGCTCGTTGAAAATCCCCTGCATGGTCGGCATAACGCGGAGATTCGCCATCGCGGTCACGAGACCGTACTTCAGCTTGACCTTATACGGAAACCACTCCGCGTTCATATTTTTTTTAACATCCATGAGATTTGTCAATGTGATTTTTTGCCCCGCCGACACGAGCGGCCCGATATCGTTAAGGATATAATAAAAATTGCCCCATATCAGGTTTTTAACGGTTTTCCCCTTTTTGGTCGGGCCGTAGTCAGGGATAGATGCGACCCCTGTTTGCGCGATGATGTACTGGTTGAGTTTACTGATCTGCTTGGATGTTAGGATGGCTTTATCGGGCGAGGGGTGTATGCCTATCCAGAATCCCGCCGACATCATCTCGGGTCTGATCCCCGGCAGGATTGCGGGGGCGGTCGTGGACGGCTGAATATTCGCGGAATAGACCGCCGCGATAAATAGAACGGTTACTGTAGGAATATAAAGTATTATCCGGCGCATTTTTCCCTCCGATACGGCGGGATTATTTTAGCATATCCCCGCCGTAATCGCAACCCCTGCGACCCCACGGAAGGGGAAGCCCCGCAGCGACATGGATGTCAAGATGCGGGGCGGAGGGCTAACCCCATTATTAAAATTGCTGATATTATAGAGAAATAGCCTGCGGCAAGGTAAATAGCCAAGAATTAGCGTACGCAGTACCTGCGACATGGAGTATAGCCGAACATCAATATGCGTAAAACACATAACGGCATAGTTCGACAGGCTCACTATGACATTTTTGCTTTCATCACGAGCTATATCTTCATCGTTATAAATAGTTTGATATCGGGTATAGTGTACGCAGTACTACTGCGACCCCGCGGAAGGGGAAGCCCCGCAGCGACATGGATGTCAAGATGCGGGACGCAGGCTAACCCCATTATATGGGAATAGATTGGTATTAACCACCGGCCAGTGGTGAAGTACTTACTATGAAAAAATAATTAATTGCCTACGAAACGGAATCCTTCCCGATCACGTCACGGATTTTTTTCGCGAGAGCGGACATAGTGTAGGGTTTCCCGATAAAGTTAAGGTTTTCGTCCAGGATACCGTGATGCGCGATGACGTTCTCCGGGTATCCCGACGTAAAAAGTACCTTAATTTCCGGGAGGATTTTTACCATCTTCTCCGCAAGTTCCCGGCCGTTCATCCCCGGCATGACCACATCTGTAATTAATAGGTCGATAGGCGTTTTATTTCCTTCCGTGAAGATTAACGCTTCTTCCGCGCTGGAAGCGGAGAATACCTGATATCCCAGACGCTCGAGGATGGATAACGTCAGTCTGAGTACATTGGCCTCGTCCTCGACCAGCAGGATGGCCTCGTTTCCGCCGGGTAAATCCTCTTCGGAACCGTCAAATCTTAATTTTACCGCGGCCTCGTCGAATTTAGGGAGGTAGATTTTAAACGCGGTACCCTTACCGTGCTCCGAATACACCTCTATTGACCCTCCGGCCTGACGGACTATCCCGAAGATGGTCGCCAGTCCCAAACCCGTACCCAATCCCTGCGGTTTTGTCGTAAAGAACGGCTCGAAAAGGTGATCTTTTACCTCGTTGCTCATCCCGATTCCGGTATCGGAGATTTGAAGCAGAATATATTCCCCGGGCTGTATCAGCGGGTGCGTCTTCGAATATTCTTCGTCCAGAATCACGTTGGCGGTCTCGATAATCAGTTCGCCCCCATCGGGCATAGCGTCGCGGGAATTGATCGCCAGATTGATGATTACCTGTTCGAATTGCCCGGCGTCTACCTTGACTGACCACAGGTTATCTTCGACAATAGACTGAACTTTTATATTCTCACCGATCAAACGATGCAGCATTTTTCGAAGATTATTGATAATGTCATTGAGATTCAGGACATTCGGTTCAATAACCTGTTTCCGTGAAAAAGTAAGGAGTTGTCGTGTCAGGGATACCGCGCTGTCAACGGCATTCATAGCCTCGTCCAGATGGATGATTTGGGGGTCGTGCGGGCTAAGATCAAGTTTTGCGATTTCAATGTTTCCCTGAATAGCGGTAAGGAGGTTGTTAAAATCGTGAGCGATTCCCCCCGCCAACCGTCCGACCGCCTCCATTTTCATCGCCTGCTGGAGCTGTTCCTGGAGCTTCTTCCTTTCCTGTTCGGACGCCACCCGTTCCGAAATATCCAAAGTAAACCCGGCAAGCATATTCGGCTTCCCATCGATAAATACCGGGAACTTCGTCGTCTCATACGTCTTCCCCGCCAGTTCCTCGATAATTTTTACAACCTCGCCCTTTTCCAGTATCCTTTTATCATCCTCCACCATGCTTTTCGCGAGGTCGGATGGGAATAACTCGTCCATATTTTTACCTAGAGCGTCTTCGAGGGGCATTCCCAGCATCTGTTCGTAATTTCTGCTCAGGCGGAGGGAACGGATATTTTTATCCTTAAAAAAGACATACACGGGACTATGTTCCATGAAGGAGGAAAAGATAATCTCATTTTCGCACAACGCTTCCTCGGCTTTCATGCGTTCCGTAACATCCATTTGAATACCGTCCCACCTAATCAGCCCATCGGGCAGCACGGTCGGAAATGAAGAAAATTCCATCCAGCGGAGTTGTCCGTCAGGCTTTCTTAACCGCACTATAGCGTGAAATTGAGACATTGCCTTCAAGGCAGCGTCTTCCAGTTCCGCGACCTTTGCGCGGTCTTCTTCGATAAACAAATTATATAGTGCGTTAGCGTCATTTAATACCTCGGCCACGGTAACTCCGTTGATACGTTCCATCCCCGCGCTGACATATTGAAATTTCCTGCTCTTCCCCTTATCACTGATGATCTGGTAGACCATCCCGTTCTGAATATTGTCCCCGAGGGATTTTATTCGTTCCCGTTCTTCATGCGCGGATATTTCCACAGAGGATTTTTCTTTAATGGTCGCCGCCAAAATCAACCCGGCGAACGACGCCACACCCATGAACATCTGGGCTAATATCACCCGGTCGGTAAAAGTATCCCCTCCCCATAATAACGGGCCGGAGGTGACAGCATTACCCGTAACCGCAATGACAAACCCCGCTGCCAGTGCGAGTGTAACGCTTTTTATGCCTAAGCGGAGGCTTCCCCATATCAGGAGTAAGTAGAGAAAGTAAGGTTGGGGATACAGCAGGGATGTGGTTTTATGGGTGTTAAAGATCATCTGACTGACGATACACCATCCGATGATAAAAACAGTCGATTCGATAATCCATTTCCAGTCTTTTTTAAACTTGAAATCCTTGAAGTCGCTCCACGATACGATGAACGGGGTAACTATCAGAATTCCCAGTCCGTCTGCTATCCACCACGCACCCAGGAAACTCCAGAACGAGGCGGTATTCGATAATGCCGCGGTACCCGCGCCGAGAAGCCCCGTAAAAAAATTAAGTACAGTCGCGGCTAAGATTAATGCGAATATCTCTTTAATCCGGGTAAAACGGATTTTTTGACCGCATAGTCGGGTTATTAACCATGCGCTCCCGAACGATTCAAGGATGTTCGCGGTCATGAAGCCGAGGCTATTCAGGAGGGGGCGTCCCTCTATCAGATTTGCAGTATTCCCCGCGATAAAAAGGGTAATCAGTATCGCGGGCCAGAGCCGCTTGGGATTGAGCAGGAGCGCCGCTAATCCGATACCGCCAGCCGGCCAGATCGCCATAAGGATTTTTTGGGTATCGGGAAAGAAAAAAGAAATTTTATGGGCTAAAAAATAAACAAACCCGATGGATACGATTTTTGATATATCCTTCAAGTAGGAAATATGAATGGAGCTATGACCATTCTGATCTTTTATTTCCTGCATAACACCCCGCAGAATTATTTCAGGAATTTTTTTATTAATAAATATTCAATACATTCAGGTAATTCTAAATGATAAGGGAAAAAAAGGCAAGGTGAATGGGAAGAAAATATAATTTATTATTGCGTTAATCCATCGAACTATGATCGTTCTACGGGGCACAGGTATACCACGTCATATAAGCCGTCGATTCCTTCGAGTATAACCGCGCTGATTCCCGTGTTGTAAAGTTCTTTCATTTTCGCCGATAATGTATTCAGACGTTATTTCTCAGTAGAAAATTTAATAGATTATAACGGTTGTAAGAAAATGTCAATGTATACATGGTTTTCTATTTATGTGCGGATAATAAGAAACGCTTCGGGTTTATCCGTAAGACCGGTTATTTGTTCATGGGAATTTTCCCCGCGTAAATCTGCTTGACTATTTCCTCCATCCCCACTTCCTCGATGACAATGTCGCGGATACTCGCGCGTTTCAGTACCGCCGAGATAATCGCCCCGATATCGAAACGGTCACGCTCGAAACGGATCAGTATCCCGCCCTCGGGGTAGGTCACTTCGAACGAGCCTTTCGGCGCCTTGAGAGCCTTATCTAGATCGGGCAATTCCGCCGCTCCGGTATCCTCACCCCGGATGAAAAGGATTTCCTTGCGGCGTCCGTACTTCACCTTCAATTCGCTGATGGAACCGTCGTAAATCCGGCGTCCCTGGTCGATTACGATAATCCGGTTACAGATTTCCTCGATATCGTTCAGGTCGTGCGTGGTCAGGATGACCGTCGTTTTTCTGAGCGCGTTCAGGTCGCGTATCGCGCGGCGGATGTTATCCTTGACCAGAATGTCGAGCCCGATGGTGGGTTCGTCAAGATAAACAACCTTCGGGTCGTGCAGGAACGATGCCGCGAAGTCGGCGCGCATTTTCTGGCCGAGGCTCAGGTTACGGACGGGGGACAAGTAAAACTCCTCCAGTCCGAGCATCTCCTTGAAATAGGCAAGGTTTTCCTTGTAGCGCTTCTCCGGGATTTCGTATATTTTTTGAAGGATACCGAACGATTCGGATACGGGCAGGTCCCACCAGAGCTGGGTGCGCTGGCCGAATACCACCCCTATATTACGGGCGTTATCCTGACGGCGCTTGTACGGAATAATCCCATCGACAGTGCATTCCCCGGCGGTCGGCACCATGATGCCGGAAAGCATCTTGATCGTAGTGGATTTTCCCGCGCCGTTGACGCCGATATACCCGACCATCTCGCCCTTGCCGATGGAGAAACTGACATCATCGACCGCGCGCTTGATATCGTACTTCCGGGTGAATAGCGACCGGATCGCGCCGCGGAAACCGGGATATTTCTTCGGGGACTTAAATTCTTTAGTCAGCGATTTTACTTCGATCATGTTTCCTCCTATGTGCCTGTCGCCTGGAATCGCTTCAACCCCGCGCGCCAGACAATCAGGCTTATCCCGAGGGTCATAAGCGCGACGGCGGGGATGAACAGGATGAGCCAGTTTTTATCGAACCCCGCGATACCGAAATACGCCCCGATCTGCGCGCTGTCCCGCAGGTAGTAAATCATCGGAAAATAACTGACCACCGCGAACGGCAGGACGAATGTGATGAAGAACTGGATGAACTTATTATTATAGATTTCGAGCGGGTAAAGGGTATAAGAATTAACTTCGTAGGCGAGTGACATAATTTCATTGGACGTGACTGTCCATAACGCGATGCTCGCGAACGCGAGTTTGATGCCGAAGTAGATCACCAGACCGCAAACGGTGAACAGGAGGAAAAGTCCCCATCCGGCCAAGCCGAACGAGAGTCCGAGCGAGGACTTCGCGTAAAGGAATATCACGAGGCCGAGCAGGAACTCCCCGAACCCGTCCGCGCAGATTCGTTCCATGACGATATGAAGGAGCGGGTCGATCGGGCGGATCAGGAACTTGTAGAAACTTCCCTCGCGGATATAGAAGGTCGCGACGAACCAGATATTATCGTTGTAAATATGATCGATGCCCCGGATGATCTGGGCGTACCCGAACAGCATGAGTACCTCGTGGAACGTATACCCCGCGATCGTTTTTATCTGGGTGAATACCGCGAAGAGCGCGAAAAATGTTCCGATCTGGACGATCGACAATCCGATCAGCCCCAGCATGAAATCCATCTTATATTCCATCAGGCTCTTGAAGAATTGTTTGATAAATGCGGCATACAGCCTCAGGAAACGCATATCAGCCCCCGAATATGGTGACGCGGTTCAGCGCCTTTTTCCACAGCACTTTATTGACCAGCAGGAAAAACACGATCCAGAGTACCTGTAAGCCGAGGTGGAGCAGGACTTCCTTATCCGATGCGAACATCCCGCTGTATATCGCCGCAGGCGTATTGTACATCGCCTGAAACGGCAGACAGTACGCGATCACCCCGAGGGCATGGAAAACACCCTTCACCCCGGCGGTGTCGAGCGACTGGAGCGGAAAATTCTGTATCTTCACGCCTTCCTTGGCGATTTTAAAAAAGAACGTGATAGCGATGATTTCCCCGGAAAACAGCATCCGCAATCCTCCGCGCAGCAGGAACAGCCCCCATACATTGACGACCCAGAACGCGATACTGCCGATAAACACCGAGAAGAGAAAGTTGAGGGCGAACGCGAAGATCAGGCTGACGAGGTAGTACCCGATATAGGGCAGGGTCTGGAGCGGTATCTGCGCTATCAGTACGATCATCACGACCATCGGGATGGATTGTATCCCGAACGCGAGACGCTGACCGAGATGCTGGAAAAAGTTCATAGTGATATAGTCGTAGGGTTTAGTGAGTGCAGTCGCGACATTTCCGTTTTTCAGTTCATTAGAAATCATCCCCTCGCGTCCGCATGAGGCAAAACGGATGGTGATATACCCGATCCCGATATAGGTGAGGTACTGCGAAAGTTTAATGGAATAAAGGGTTCCGCCGGCGCTGTCGAATATACCCGTCCAGAGAAAGTACTGGATGAGTATGAATACGACCGGGAATATCATCCAAATCAGCGCGCCGAAACGGTACGCTAGAATGGTTTTCAGCGAATTCGAGATAAACCCGGTATATTTCCCCATTTCCTTGAACATTTTTACCCCGCCGTTGACGGCAGACAGAAACAGCATCGTGACGAATCCAAAGGAATAATATTGTATCATACCCTTGCGCGGTTCGCAAATATGGTTGACACCGGGAAACAACGCATTATAATATATGCAAGTCAGTTAGCGGAGTTTCTATGAAATTCATCATTTTTTTCATCACCCTCCCCGTCGGGGCGTTCGGCGCGCTGTTCGCCGTATCGTTGGGCAGACCGTTGGAGTATATCGCGAGCGCGGATCCGCTCATGGTGATTATCCCGGTCGCGGCGGCGATGGCGCTGATCAGCTTCGTGTTCGGCCTGATCTTCGACGAGTACTCATGGGTCGACCGCCTCTGGAGCATCCTCCCCGCGGCGTACTCATGGATACTGACCGCGAGGGGGTGGCCGGACGCCCGCCTCATTCTTATCTCGGCGCTCATTACGTTATGGGCGGTACGGCTGACATTCAACTTCGCGCGGAAAGGGGGATATTCCGGCAACGAGGATTACCGTTGGGCGGTAGTCCGTCAGTTTATCGGGAACGAGTTCCTCTGGCAGGCGTTCAATTTCGGATTCATTTCCGGCTACCAGAACGCACTATTCGTCCTTTTCGTGCTTCCGGTACATCAGGCGTATATCCTGCGCGGGAAGCCGTTGGGAGCCCTCGATATCGTGTGGGCGGTCCTGTTCGTCGGGCTATTGGCCATGGAAACAATCGCCGACCAGCAGCAGTGGGATTTCCACCAACTGAAGAAGACCGGGAGGATATTCGAGAAATTCGTATCGCACGGGTTGTTCCGCTTCTCGCGGCATCCGAACTATTTCGCGGAGATTATGATATGGTGGATGGTGTACCTGTTCGGCGCTGCCGTGTCCGGCGAATGGCTGGGGTGGAGTATCATAGGCGCGGTACTGTTGACCGTGCTGTTTCAGGGCTCGACTGCGCTGACCGAACGGATATCGGCGGGGAAGTACCCGGAGTACAAGGAGTATAAAAAGCGAACGAGCCGGATTATCCCGTGGTTCCCGCGCGGGGGAAAGCCCGCTAAGGTAATCTGATTACCGTCATCGCTTCCATCTGCATGGCGAGCGACCCGTTGGTGGAGTACTGGTTCAGCGACAGGTCGGAGATAGTCACCCCCGCAATCTGCCAGTATTTCTTATCCTTGTCAACATACCCCCATGTATCGTGTATGACGTAGGGTATGTTACCGACCGAGCCGATGTAGAGCAGGATATGCCCGGTTGTGCGGATCAGGGTGATACCCCCCACGCCCTTTTTTACCACCAGCGCGAGCCGGTCTTTCTCGGAAAGGTCTTTCGGGAACTTGGTGTCGTCGCCCGTGGAAATCTGGTAATAACTGTATCGCGGAAGGACGACCCCGGTGCACGCGAACACGGCGCGCAGGAAGTCGGAGCAGTCGTAGAAGCCCATCGAACCCATCCACCCGTACGGAGTATATAGGAGCCGGAATGCCAGCTCGTAGATATTCCGCGGGGTATATCCGAGGTATCCCCTCGAGACATCGGACGGTTTCACATACCCCACGCCCCACTTGATCTTACCGTCGTCCCCCCGGAACGGCAGGACGATCTTGAGCGAGCCGCCGGGCTGTTTCTTCGAGACGGGAAGTTTCACCCCTATCCGCAGGACTGTGTAGAACTTCGTCATCGACGGGTCGAGGTACAGGTCGGTGCGGACTGCGGTGGTCACGGCGAATACGGGATATCCCTCGAAGTCCTTGATATCCTGCAGCCCGCAGAACGCGACTGCCCCGGTCTCGATCCATCCCTCGGTGAGCGGGGCGACCGTGTAAAGCCATTTCCCGTCGGCGGTAGCGTGCTTGACCGCGACAGGTGTGCCGATATCGAGATGGTTGACCAGATTGCGGTCGAAGTTCGTCTTAGCCGGGGAATCGTAAAGCGGCTCGACGGTCGGAAGGTTCCGCTGGGGTGCGTACCGCACGATAATCCCGTACTTCAATGTATTGGTCGCGGGTATCGCCGCGATATTCATTTTATCCTTCATCGAGTTGAAGTAGGCGAGGTCGAGCTTTTTCAGCTTGGAGTTGACGAACGGCCCCCTGTTGGTCAGGTCGTTCCATGTCCACATCAGGGTCTTGACCAGTTTCTCGCCCGCGTCGGACTGCGGGAGTTCGGGGATACTTTTTACGAGCTTCTGTTCGATCAGCATCCTGTTCCATTTGTCGATCTGCGCGGAGCTCATAATAATCTTGTCAGGATAGGGGTGCATACCGATCCAGAATCCCGGCGTCTTCATCTTTACCGATACGTTGGGAAGAGGCTTGGTAACCTTATAAACCCACTCCGGATCGGCGGCGGAGATCAGCCCCACGGCGGCGGAAAGGGTGAGAACGGTCAGTAATAGTATCTGGCGCATATCGACTCCCGGAAAACGAAGGGAATAGTTTAACATGCTACGGACGCGCGGTCAAACTATGGTTAATATATATCTGTTCTTAGCGCCTTGTGTTTTTCCCCGCGCCCCGTTAAAATATCATCTCAATACACCATGGGGATATATATGCTGCCGTTGGGTACACTGGTAAATATGGGGGCGGTCTTAATCGGCGGGACTATCGGCCTGCTCCTTCATAAGGGATTTCCCGACCGCATCCGTGGGATGATCTTCAACGCGATGGGGCTTTTCACGCTGGTTATCGGGTTTATGATGGCTGTCAAGATGCGCGAGCCGATCGCGGTCATAGTCAGCGTCATCCTCGGCGGATTGATCGGCGAAGTCCTGCGCCTGGAGGATCGTTCCGTGCAGGCCGGGGATTTCCTGAAGAAGAAGATCAAAGCGAAGGACGAGAAGTTTACCGAGGGGCTGGTAACGGCGTTTATGATATTCTGCGTGGGCTCGATGACGATTGTCGGGGCTATCGACGAGGGGGTGCGTAACGAGCATACCCTGCTGTACACGAAGGCTATTATGGACGGGATACTGTCGGTCACGCTCGCGGCCAGTTTCGGCGCGGGGGTGCTGTTTTCCGTTATCCCGATGCTGATCTACCAGTACGGGATCACCCTCCTCGCGGTACTGTTCAGGGGGTTATTTAACGACGAGATGATCGCGCAGATGACCGGGGTCGGGGGAGTCCTGATACTCGGGGTGGCGGTCAATCTGCTCGAACTGAAAAAGATACGGGTCATCAATTTCCTGCCCGCGTTGATTATTATCGCGATCATAACGGTAGGGCTCCGGTTAATTTTTCCCAAGTAGAACTTGAAATTCACGGAACCGGTGGTATACTTCCTATACGAAAGGGCGTATATGAAGTAAGAGGGTCAAGGGCTGGTGGTTCCGTAGAGAATACGGGAATGGGGTAACGGCACAGCCCTTTTATTATTAGCAGAAGTATAGTATATAAATTCGGGAACAGGATGAAAATAGGTAAATATCAGTCCCGAAAAATTTGATATGAATCGAAGGTACATGTTAAAATATGGGAGAAATATATCAGGAGGATCAGTATGAAAGTTAAAGTTTTAGCGGTTATGGCTTTATTGACGATGGGTTTCATGGTCGGGTGTGATATTACGATTACGGACACTACTCCCCCGAATCCCGATACGATTGTCATGGATTTCGGCGGCACGGGCGCGGGTGTTTTCTGTTTCTCTAACTCAACCTCGCAGTACACGTTAAAGACATTTATAATGGATACCGTATTCGGTGAATGGAATGATAAGGGTTTCACCAATGTAGATGTCGCTCCGGGAAAAACCGGGATGATTATCAATCTGGATGCCGGTACGTATTATTTCTGCATGGAAATGCATAATAATTCCTACAGCTTCGATTTTACCATGTCTAACTCAATTTATAACACCATAATTACTACCTCGAATACGAACTTTGCCTCGATTGAGCCCGCATGGATTGGAATCACCAACAGTTCATGTTATTCTGTTAGTAATTTTATTATTTTAGATGCGTCTACTTTTGATTTTTGTTCTATCTTAATTGAAGGGACTGATGATGCAAAAGCAAATCATATTGATGCTGGATATACACATACCGCCGCTCCTTATTACACAAACTGGTATGAAATGATTCCAGCGGAAATTCCTGCTGGTATGTATAATATATTAACTGTGAATGGAATTTTAACAAAGTATTTTCTCACTAACTCTTCAGTAAGTTTACAAGGGAGAAAAACTAATGCATTCACAATGACCTCTGTTCCTTTCTTAAACGGTACTTGGTATTGGAATTAATCGATTACTAAATAACAAAGGCCCCGCATCGAGCGGGGTCTTTTTTTTTATTCAGGATTTGACCGGAACGAAAGGATAGGGTATATTATTAAAAAGGAGAAATCAATGTTAAACGATTCGCTTTCTTCCAGAATAATAATTAACCCGAGTATTCTTGCCGGTAAACCGATTATCCGGGGAATGAGAATATCCGTGGAACAAGTGTTACAATCATTGGCGGGGGCTTTGAATATCCCGGATACTCTTCAGGAATATCCCGAATTGGAATTAGACGATATTAAGGCGGTTTTATTATATGCGGCGGATTTAGTAAAAGAAGAAAAGGTTTTACTTTTGGAAAAATAATGAAATTTCTAATCGATGTGAATATTGGAAAATCTATTGAAAGGTTTTTAAAAGAACAGGGCTTTGATATACTATATAATCAATTGAGAATTAAGTAGTATCAGCATTCAGCTAAATCTCCGGTCTATTTTCTCTACTTTTCCCCGCTTTTCCGTAGTTCCCGTAGCTCATCCCTGATGATCGCGGCGTTTTCGAAATCGAGATTCTCGGCGTACTGGTACATCAGCTTCTCGAGTTCCTCCTCGAGGGTCTTCCGTTCGATAAACTTCCGCTTATACTCCTTGAGCGCCGATCTCCCGTCCTTCTTTTCCTCTTCCTGCTGGATCTTCCGCTCGAGGATATCGTGAATATCCTTCTGTATCGATAACGGCGTGATGCCGTGCGCCTCGTTGTAGTCGGCCTGAATTTTCCGCCTGCGGTCGGTTTCCCCGATAGCCTCGGTCATCGCGTCGGTCATTTTATCCGCGTACATCAGTACCTTTCCGTTGACATGGCGGGCGCTGCGGCCGATAGTCTGGATGAGGGATCGCGCCGAACGAAGGAATCCCATCTTATCGGCGTCGAGGATAACCACGAGCGACACCTCCGGGAGGTCGATCCCCTCGCGGAGCAGGTTGATACCGACCAGTACGTCGTATTTCCCCGTCCGCAGGTCGCGCAGGATTTCCACCCGCTCGATCGTCTCGATCTCCGAATGGAGGTAATTCACCTTGAGGCCGTTCTCGGTCAGGTACTCGGTGAGGTCTTCCGCCATCTTCTTGGTGAGCGTGGTGATCAGGATACGTTCACCGCCCGCGATACGCGACCGCGCCTCGAGTATAATATCTTCGATCTGCCCCTTCGACGGGCGTACCTCGATCTCCGGGTCGAGCAGTCCGGTCGGGCGGATGATCTGTTCGACAATCGCCTCGCTGTGCTCCATCTCGTAGACAGCGGGGGTCGCCGATACGAACAGCGTCCGGCGTACCATACCCTCGAACTCCGGGAAGTTGAGGGGGCGGTTGTCGAGCGCGGACGGGAGGCGGAATCCGAAGTCCACGAGGTTCTGCTTGCGCGCGCGGTCGCCGTTATACATCCCCCCGATCTGCGGGATCGACACGTGCGATTCGTCAATTATCGTCAGCGCGTCCTCGGGGAAATAATCCAACAGGACGAACGGCTTCTCGCCGGGCTTGCGGAACGAGAGGTGGCGGGAGTAGTTCTCGATCCCGTTACAGTACCCCATCTCGACCAGCATCTCCATATCGTAGACGGTACGCGTTTCGAGACGGTACGCCTCGATCTCCTTGCCCTGCGACTTGAGCTCCTGTACCCGCCCGGCAAGTTCCGCCTCGATCGTCTCGAGCGCGCGTTTGAGCTTGTCGTCGGTCGTCAGGAAGAGCTTCGCGGGATAGATCACCATCTGGTCGAGCACGGCGAGCACGTTCCCGTTGATATAATGCACGATCTTGATCGCCTCGATCTCGTCGCCGAAGAACTCGATTCGGACGACCTCACGGGCATACGCGATATGGATATCCACCACGTCGCCCTTCACGCGGAATCCCGCGCGCGCGAGGTCGAAATCGTTGCGCTCATACTGGATACGGACGAGGTGCTTCAGGAAATCCTCGCGGTCGAGCTGCATCCCCTTTTTGACATGGAGCATCAGTTCGCGGTAATCGGTCGGAGCGCCCAACCCGTAGATACACGATACCGAAGCGACCACCACGACGTCCCGGCGGTCCATCAGCGACGCGACCGCGGATACGCGCATCCGGTCGATCTCGTCGTTGATCTCGGATTCCTTCTCGATATAAAGGTCGCGCTGGGGGACATACGCCTCCGGCTGGTAATAATCGTAATAGGAGACAAAGTACTCGACCGCGTTATCGGGGAAAAAGTCCTTGAATTCGCGGAATAGCTGAGCGGCGAGGGTCTTGTTATGCGAGATGATGAGCGCGGGCACCTGGAGATTCTGGATCACCCCCGCCATCGTGAAAGTTTTCCCGCTGCCGGTGACCCCGAGCAGGGTCTGACGGGTTATCCCGCTTTGGAAATTCTCGGAAATCTGCTCGATTGCCGCGCCCTGATCCCCGGCGGGCTGAAACTTGGACTTCAGTACGAACCCGGACATATGCCCTCCCGAATGATATAAGTATTATAACTTAATCGCGCGGATAGGGCAAACCAAGTATTAAAAATTAAAGAGGCAGTCGAATGACTGCCCCCGTTAAATGTGAACAAAAATTATTTCTGCTTATCCACCGCTATGTTCTGATTCTCCGACTCCACGGATGGAGGAGTCCCGTGGTGACAGGATGTCAAGGAACGGGACTATTCCACGGATGGAGGAGTCCCGTGGTGACAGGATGTCAAGGAACGGGACTATTCCATTATTACATAACTATTTCTGTTTATCCACCGCTATGTTCTGATTCTCCTCTATTATAGTCACGTTAGGCTGGTACGAATACCCGAACGTCTCCGGGAAGTACATCTCCTCAGCCCATATCTGCGGCACCTGATAGTTACCGGGCGTGGTCGCGCGCACGACATAAGTAATCGTATGGTTGCCGGAGTAAAGATAATCCGCCGAGAAAATCACGCGGTCGAAGTATTTCTCGTTATGGTAGAAACTGCCCCACCACCATTGTCCGCCTTCCTTGACTTTCTTCTCGTTCCCTTCGGTGGCGAAATCGAGATTGACCGGTTCGAAACCCGCGGGCAGCTGGTCGTTGATCACGGCGAACACCCGGTCCTTCGGGGTATAGAGGTATATTTTCACAATATACCGTTTCCCGCGTATAAACACGTTGTTCTTGATCTCCTCGCCTGTATCGTAATCGAAGAACGCCTTCGAAACGTTAAAGCCCGCGTCCTTCTTCTTCGGGTACTCCTTCAGCATATACTGGTACTTCACATAATAATAGAGCATACCCGTGCCCAGCTTCTCGATATCCATATTCAGTTCGCCCTTTGTGCCTGGCTTGAATTTATACCCTTGGGTATATACCGGATCGGTGGGGCTGGTAAACATCTTGTTGATAATTTTATCCTGGTTGATATAGACGTTTGCGGCAAAGTTCGGGTCTTCCTTCTCGTACTTGCGGAGATAGGTGCTCATCGACCAGAATACCATCGCGTTCTCATGGGTGGACGTCCAATGGTCGCCCTTGCGCGCCTTGAGGAGCCAGTTGATGACCTTGTGGGAGTCCTTGAAGTCCGCGTCGGATTCCACCAGCGCCTGCAAAATCAGCGATGTGGAAATGATGTTATTATAGTAGAACCATCCCCATTCGTTGTACCCCTCGAAGTAGACCGTCGACGCTTCCACGCGCGCGAGGGCGTAGAAGTCGGTCTGGATATCCTCGATTATCGCGGATACGTCCTGAACGTTCTTACCCGCCTTTTTATAGTAGTACGCGGCTTTCAGAATATTCGCCTTCGCGGGGAGATTATCTTTGAGCTTCGTGCTGACATAATTGTACACCCGTTTCAGAGATTGGATATTATAGCTGCCGTTCATCGCGGACACATAGAGCGCGAACGCCTGCGTCAGGTAACGGAAGTATTCGGAATACTGCCACCCGTAGGTGCTGAAACTCCCGTGGTCGGTGGCGTAGTCGAGAACCCATTGCGACGCCCTCGCCATCACGTCATTGGGGACATGATACCCCGCCTGCTTCGCCATCGACAGCGCGAACGTGACGTAGATCGTCAGGTAGGGGCAATGGTACGAACTGTCGGGATAGTAGCCGAAGCCGTAGGATTTCATATATTTCTTCACCTCGCCGAGGTACGAATTAATGATATCCTTGATATCCTCGGGGGTTTTATCCTTCAGCAGCTTGTGCTTGATAATGATATCGCTCCCTAGTATCAGCGGCAGCACCATCGAAGTTTTCTGCTCGAGACATCCGTAGGGGTAGCGCACGAGATAGTCGACGTTGCCGGAGAGTTCCGAGAACGCGGACGGGGAGAGATTGAATTCGAGACGGCTCATCTCCGGGACGACGTTTTCGGTGATCAGGAGCTTTTCCTTCGCCTTATCGGGAGTTTTCTCGTAGATCGCCGTGGTTTCGAGGAACTTGGGCATCTTGACCGGCAGAGTCTTTTGTACCCCATCGGTATAGCTTCCCGCCTGCGCGGTAATTACAAAGTCGAGTTTTTCGCGCGTGGTCGGGATAATTTTAAACTTGAACTTCACCTCGGTCGAACCGTTTTTCGGTATGGACACGTTGGTCGAGGTCTTGCTGATAAATTGAACGATGCTGTCGGCTTTCATGGAGACAGTAACGTTCGCGTCCGCGCCGGTATAATTGTAGATCATACCGCCCGCTTCGACCTCGTCGAGGAGACGGACGAATTCCGGCAGGGTCGTCAGTATCATCAGCGGCTTCGCGACCGTGATCGCGGAATCCGCGTACCCGAACTTAGAGTCCTTAGTCTGCGCGACCGCCATGATTTTAAATGTCGACAGGTTATCCGGCACGGTGAATGTCACCGAACCGCTGCCTTGTTTAATAATCAGGTTCGCCGTATAAAACGGGGTGGCCTGGAAATTGATACGAGGGACAATCATCCCGGGCGCGCCCGCGCCGCCGTTTTTCTTTGCACCCTCCGCGGAAGAGGGTGATTCCGCCGATTTTTCCATCATCTGATCACCGTCGCCGCCGACCACCTCACCCTTTTCGGCGAGATAACGCTGGCCGATAATCAGATCGGCGATGTCGCTTGTATAGATCGCGTCGGAACGCTGGGCGTAGAAATAATTCAACGGGTTGGGTATCTGGTAACCGACCAGATTGAGTACGCCCTTATCCGCTACCACGAGTGTTACCTCGGCGGGCACGGTCTTATTCTGGTAATCCTTCACCGTGACCGTAACCGTCGCCTTCTGACCGGGCTCGTACTTTTCTTTATCCGCCTTGACGGTGACTGAAAGTTTCTTCTCCTTCGGGACTACCGACAGGTTATAGTTACCCATCTTGAACGCCGGTTTTGCCATATCTACGCCGTCGACGATATTCGATACGCCTGTTCCGCTGCGCGCGGTGTAGAGCATCACGGATACATAGACGTTGGGGATATAATCCTCGGTAATCTTCACCGGGATAATCAGCATACTATCGTTGGCGTCCATGAACTGCACGGAATGAATCTTCTCGCGTTCGATTGTGATCATCGCCTTCGCGTTCTTATAAGGGTTCTTTACGAGGATTTTCGCGGTATCGCCGACCTCGTACTCTTTTTTATCGCTTTCCATCGACAGGATGTTATCGTTCTCTATCTTCCATCCCACATTACCTTTACCGATTACATAGAACGACCATGAACTGGTCAGTTCATGCCCGCGGATAATCCCTTTCAGGCTGGCGTGGTAGTATCCCGGTTCGTTACATTTAACCGGGACTGTTTTTTTACCGAGTACGACGTTTTCCTTATGTACGATCTTTTTATTGAGCTTCCATTCCCAGTAAACCTTACCGCCGGTCTCCACCTTCTGCACGGACTTCCATTCCTGTTTCTCTATTTCAAGCGTAGCCTTCTGACCGTCGTAAATATTTTCCTGCGGGTCGAGGGCGATCAGGTTGACATTGAACGGTTTGCCCTCCTCGACGAAATAGTTGTCGATATTGATGCCCAGATGGACGGGGTTATAGAGCCACATTCCCGACTTGGAGGAATAGACCGTGGACTTATCGTCGAGAACGGTGGTCGCGGAAATCGTAATCAGGCCGTCGCCCTGAAAATCCTTGTTTTCGAGCAGCTGCTCCACATTGACGCGGCCGTCCTTATCCGGCATAATCGTCTCGGAAGCGAGGGTGAACGAGTAATCGCGTTCGTAGGTCTCGTCCCAGTAATAGGAGTATTGCCCGAAACTGTATTGCGGATAATGAGAGCTCCAGTATGTCGCGGGGGATACCTGAATATTATAGGAGATCGGCATGATAATAGGCGCGCCGAAGAGGTACCACCCGATCAGGTCGCACTTGAATTTCTCGCCCCATACGAAACTGTTCTGGAGGGGGATAATCTTCATCTCGGCTTTGGCGGGTTTATAGTCCTCCACGCGGAAGCTGTAATACCCGATACTGTTGCCTTCATAATAAGCATAGATATAATAATAACCCGTCGGCCCGTTGGGGTCGGAATTGAACTTGAAATGATAGCTGCCCCAATCGCTGAATGTGGTCTGGAAATTGGTCACTTTTTCGCTCTTGCTGTTATACACATCGATAGTCACGGGTTTTTTCAGCTTCGACGAATCGAGCGTCCATTGGTCGAGACTGCGGAAGCGGACGATACCCTTTATTTCGATGCTGTCTCCCGGTTTGTAGAGGAAGCGGTCGGAGAACATCATCAGACGGGTCTCGTTGATATAGTAGGGATTGCCCCACCATTCGGTATTCCCGCCGTAGCTGATACCGATAGAGCCCTGATAATCTACGCCGATCAGGGGAGTGGTCGAGTGGGTCTTGCATACGAGGATTCCGTCCATCCCCGTGACCCCGAGTTCTTTAGCCTGGCCGTCGTACATCTCGTAGACCGTGGCGCCCTTGATCGACTGGTTATTCTTCAGACTGCGGACGTATACCATCGTTTCGCCCGTGCCGTATTTTACGGTGACTCCGAGGTCGGTAAACAGGATGATGCCGTGATAGTCGTAATCGTAGTAATCGTAGTCGCTGGACACGTTCTCGCGCTGGGGGTATGCCGAATAGAACATCAAGCCCGACTTTTTCGGCACCTTCTTGGATAGGTCGAGTTTATAGAAGTAAAGTTTGTCCCATTTCCATTTTAATTCGATCGTATCCGACTTCTGGTTCTTGCTGTTCTCATAATCCAGATTTTTCGCGATCTCAGGAATAGTGGAAAAGAATGCGTAACTGAAATCGATCGAGCTGACATTGCGGACTTTGAACGGCAGGAGATAGGGGAGATAATTCTCCATCACCATATATCCCGATGGGAAGTTAAAGTAGGAGTACGCGTGCTCGAAGTAGATAGTCTGCTCGTCTCCATTCTGGAGCTTCTGTTGGTACACATCCACGATACCCGGCTTCACGGAAACCGTGTAAGATTCGCCGCCGGTAAAATCCCCGTTTATATAGAGATAATCCCCGCTCGCGGATACGTTGAAATTAGCGACCTTCGGGGTGACAGTGACATACTGCTTCAGGATATTGGTCTCGACAAGGGTGTTGTTAAACTGGACGACGATCGCAGAGCCGGGATAGTATTTTCCCGACGAGTAATAAGAACTGCTCCTCCAGTCGACTATCTCAAGGATATCATAGGTATTGAACTTATAGAAATACGACTTCTTCATCGGTATCGTGCCGCCCTCGGCTTCAAGGCCGGTCTTGATAGTCACATAATACTGCGTGGCGGGTTTCAGTCCCTTGGGGTAGATATAGAAGTTATTATTATTCGTGTAGACATACCATACGGGCTGGCCGTTATCGGTAGTCTTGTTAGTGACGACAACCCATCTTACTGAAAAATCGACGGGATTGTTATTCTCGTCCTCGATCTCGAAGGACTTATTAAAACTCCCGATGTCGACGGGAGAATTAAAGGAAACATAGAGATACGGCGAAAGTGTTTTATCCTGAATGTAGCAGGAATTGACCGCGATCAGCGGAGTGGAGTATTCATACTGGTTATTTTTCACCTTCTCGTAGTTGATGGAGGTGACTACATCCTTACCGTCGACCGACTTGATCTCGCCGGCGTTAATGGTAAACACATACTTTGTCGAAGGCCTGAGGGGTTCCTGGAAGATAAACGCCGCGGTCTGCGTACCCTTTGCGACAATAAACCCCTTGAGGGCGGGGGTGACGGTTATCTTTATCTTTTTCGCGAGCAGGTTGGTCATCGCGTCATAATCGGATAATGCCACAATCGGGAGTGAGAACGATATGGGGAATTCCCCGTACATTCCGGCCTTGTAGACCTGAGGCGGTTTGGAATAGATGATTTTAGGCTTTTTCGCGGCGGTCTGCACGAAAAGAACTCCCGGCAGCAGAAAGAGAAGAGTCAGAATGAATACAATTCGATTCCATAATAATTTTTTCATACACTTCCTCCGATGTTTGGATAATTATAATACGGGAATCCCGAAAGTCAATAACATAAACCGAATAATATTTCTTTCCCCGGACGGAATCTATGCCCTTCATTGATAAAAACTGAAGTATTCGTTATAATGACTCCCCTGCATCCGGCTATAAAAAGAGGAATCTATTATGCGTAGGATTTATGCCGCCGCGCTGATGGCGGTTCTGATAACGATTATCGCGGTAATCATTATTTCGGCCCCGGGAAAAAAGATTCCCCGAACGGTAAGCATCGTCTTTGTCGGGGATATCTGTTTCGACTGGGGCGTGAAAAAAGTCATCGCTTCGGGATACGACCCGTTTGCGCATACGAAGGGCCTGATTCGCGCGGCGGATGTCTCGATATTCAATCTCGAGACGCCCATTTCGACGGGCGGAGCGAAGGTCGAGAAGACGTACAATTTCCGTTGCCCGCCGGAGGTACTGAAATATATCACCAACGCCGGGTTCGATTGCGCCATGCTCGGCAATAACCATTCTATGGACTACGGCCCCGACGCGCTTGCCGATACGTTGAAAAATGTGCGGAAGTACGGGCTTCTTTACACCGGCGCGGGAATGAACCTGAAGAACGCGGCGCTCCCGATAATAATAGAAACGAACGGCATCGCTATCGGGATACTCTCGTTCGGATATATCAATCCCCCGGAACTCGCGGCGGAGGTCTCGAAGCCGGGAGTCGCGCCCATTAAGACCTCGTTAATGACCGCCGAAGTGAAAAAACTCCGCCCGAAGGTGGATTTCCTGATCGTGTCGATTCACTGGGGCACGGAATATGTGTACTATCCCAATGACTCCCAGACGCTGACGGGGCACGCGCTGATCGACGCGGGCGCGGACCTGGTAGTCGGGCATCATCCGCATATCCTGCAGGGCATCGAGAAATACAAGACGGGGATGATTTTTTACAGTATGGGGAATTTCATGTTCCCGCAGACGGATAACACCAACCTCCGCGCGACGATGCTCGGAACGGTATTGCTGACGGAGAAGCTGAGCACGATGAAGCATCCTCCCTCGCCCGTGTACTCGTTTATCCCGCTGTGGAGGAATATGAAAACCTACGACCCGGAGTTCCCGTCGATAACGACCAATAACCAGATAGTGAAACTGATTACCGGTATATCGAAGGGGTTGAGCGCGAAGACGATGAAATTGGACGAGGCCGTATCGAACGATTACCGGACTTACACTATTGAATGGAAGTAGGAAATCGGTTATAATACTATGGAGCGTGCGATGAAAGTGATCGGGGTATATAATTCTAAGGGCGGAGTGGGCAAGACCACGTCATGCGTCAACCTGTCGTATCTCGCGTCGGTCGGCGGAAAGAAGGTGCTGGTGTGGGATATCGATCCGCAGGGCGCGGCGACCTATTACCTGAATGTCCGCGCCGGGTTCAAAGGCGGGGCTAAGAAGATGATTAACCGTAAGGGCAATATCGCGGATTATGTCAAACCCACCGAGTACGACTTCATAGATATTCTCCCCGCCGATATATCCGAACGCCATATCGATATTATTCTCTATGGGATGAAGCATTCCAAGAAGAAGGTGCGGAGTTTCCTGAAGGAGTTCGAGGAATATTACGATTACGTATTTATCGATTCCCCGCCGGGCTTCTCGCTCCTGTCGGAAAATCTTTTTATCGCGGCGGATTTCCTTCTGATACCGCTCATCCCCACACCGTTATCGATCCGCGCCTACGAGCAGATCACCCAATACTTCGACGATAATTCGCTCGACCGGACGCACATCCTGCCGTTTTTTTCGATGGCGGACGCGCGTAAAAAAATCCACAGGGATTTCATCAAACAGTATGTTTCCAAGAACCCGGTATTCCTAAAATCGGTGATCCCGTATTCCTCGGAAGTCGAGCAGATGGGCATCCGGCGCGCGCCGCTCCCGGTATTCTCGCATAAGTCGAAGCCCGCCCAGAGTACGGTTAAACTGTGGGGGGAGATTCTGTCGCGGATCGGGTAACGGCTATTTCTTTTTTTATATTTCAGGGTATGCTTGCAAATAAACTTCAACCATGGTAGAATTTTTATGGAAAGGAGGTTTACAATGCTGAAAAAAATCCGTAGACTTCTCCGTTGGCTTCTCGGGGGATCGTTTACCATGCTGATTGCGGCGTGTTACGGCGTTCCGGCTGATTATATGGGGAAAGACGTCAAGGTAAAGTGCGACGATTCGAGCGGCAATCCCATTCCCGGGCTTACGGTAACTTTGCACAACAGTTCCGGGGTTGTCGCGTCGACATCCGCGGACAGTTTTGGCCAGGCATTCCTTTATATCCCGAAAGACCCTGAAACGTATTCGGTGATTATCGAGGATACCGACGGGACGAACAACGGCGGGGATTTCAAGTCCCACGCGATCAGTAATATTACTTATTCATCGGTACTGAGCGAGTATGATGTAACTATGACCAATAAGTAATGGGGATTGTAAAAAAACTTTTACACCGTGTATACAGGAAACTTGAAAACGATGCTCACGAGCTCCTCTACCTTTTTCTGGAGGTTACCCGGAAGTGCAATCTTACCTGCCTTCATTGCGGGTCGGATTGTAAGGCCGCGAGCGATACCCCGGAACTGACCCTCGATAGCTGGCTTCGCATCGTCGATTATTTCACTAATCATTATTCACCCGAACTGATGTTTGTCATTACCGGCGGAGAACCGTTAGTCTACGACGGGCTGGAGGAGATAGGCGGAAGGATTTCCCGCGCCGGACGGCGTTGGGGGATGGTTACCAACGGGCTTATGTTGTCCCCCGAGAAACTGAACCGTCTGGCCGGCGCCGGGCTTTCCAGTATCACGGTCAGTCTGGACGGTTCCCGGGAGGCGCACGATAGACTGCGGAATAAAAAGGGCGCATACGACAAAGTACTTAGCGCGCTCGACGCGTTATCCGGTTCGGAGATACGTCTGCGCGATGTAGTCACATGCGTCTATCCCGGCAATGCCGGGGAGCTCGACGAGATCGCGGAGACACTGATTTCCAAAAAAGTACCGGCATGGAGACTGTTTCGTATTTTCCCGAACGGGCGCGCCCGGAATAATCCCGCGCTCGAGCTGGATTTCGAAGCGACCCGGATGATGCTGCAATGGATCGCGGAGAAGCGCCCGGTATACCGTGAACGCGGTCTGTCGGTGGGATATAGCTGCGAGGGGTATCTGCCCCCGTCTCTGGACGCCATGGTGCGCGATAACCTGTTTTTCTGCCGCGCCGGGGTGAATATCGCCTCCATCCTTTGCGATGGAACGATCACGGGGTGTACCAATAATGCGCCGATGTTCTATGAGGGAAATATCCTCGAATGCGATTTCGCCGCGTTATGGGAGAAAGGATTTACCCGTTTCCGGCAACGCGATTGGATGCGCGCGGGGCGTTGCGCCGACTGCGGGGAATTCCGGGATTGTCAGGGCGGATCGATCCATCTGTGGCATGACGAAAATAGGGGATCGGAATTCTGCTATATTCACGGGGATGGGAATAAGTAAAATCAACTATTTACTCCCAATTCGGCGCGAGAGATACAATTCAATGGCTTGACTTATCGATAAAGCACATTATAATCATGCTAACATATACAGGCGGCGGCGAATGTTTAGAATCCGGATTATCCCATTCGTGATTTTCATCGGACTGGTATCCGCGCTCTATTTTATTATCGGTTCATTCAACGGATCAAAGCCGCTAGTATACACAAAAGCGATCACCGTCGATACAAACACCATGTTCCCGATTAGCATGGGTAAAAAATGGGGATATATGAACAGTTCCGGGGAAATGGTGATACCTTTTCAGTATACTGCATGTGATTATTTCATCGGAGGGGTAGCGCGCGCGGGGATGGGGGATAAATTCGGGTTTATCGATAACGACGGGCGTTTTGTAATCCCATGCGTCTATGAGGAAGTATTTCCATTCTCGGACGGACTTGCGGCGGTCATGTCGAATAAGCGGTACGGTTATATTGATCCGAACGGAAAGACGGTCATCCCGTTTGTGTACGAGCACGCGAACTCATTCAGCGAGGGGAAGGCCGCAGTCGGCATCAATGGAAAGTGGATGTTGATCGATAAAACCGGGAAAAACGTTTTCGGGTATCAATTCGATTATATTCTTCCGTTTTCAGAGGGGCTTGCCGCGGTAAAAACGAACGGAATGTGGGGTTATATTGATAGTTCCGGGATAATGAAAATACCCGCGGGTAAGAACTACGGCTCCGGCTCTTTTTCCGGGGGTTTGGCCGCGGTTCCGATAGGCGGAAAATTCGGATATATCGATAGGAACGGGAGTATCGTTATTCCGCCGAAGTATTTATCGGCGAAACCGTTCTCCGAGGGGCTCGCGCTCGTATATAATGAAGACGGGTATCGGTTTATTACCGCCGCCGGACAGCCCGCGTTCGATACCGTGTTCGATAATGGGGAATCCTTCCATGAGGGGTTGGCCGCAGTCAGGATTAACGGTAAATACGGGTTTATCGACAGGCAGGGAAAATTTGTAGTAGAACCTCAGTTCGATATTGCGCTTTCTTTTCGCGAGGGGATGGCGTTTGTAACTATCGGTAACGAGAGTATGTATATAAATCACCAGTTTCAACAGGTGAAACCGTTACAGAAGCAGGAGATTTCCCCCGGCATGAAAAAACCCATTCCGGGAAAATGACAGGCATTAAACAGAACACTTTCGGCGGTATTGATAATGGAAGGATCATTGATATTTTTCATTGTTCTAGCGAGTATTACGGTAGTAGTAGTTGTCGTTATACTGATTGTGCGTTCGGTGACGCTAAAATACAATCCTGTTCAGGAGATTGATAAAAGTATAAATGCCGGGGATTTTAAAAAAGCCCAGGAGATCGCCCAAAAAGAACTCCAGAAAGCCCCGAATAGCTTCGTCCTGAAGTATTATCTGGGACAGGCCTACGAGGGGCTGCAGGAATATTCTCAGGCCGCGTCTTATTATGAGAAAGCCGCCGTATCCGCTACCGCCGAGGGTAACGACGAGATGAAACCCGTCATATTTCTGAAGGTCGCAAATCTGTATAAAAAGAAACATAAGTATGAGGAATCTATCGGGTATTATATGATGGTGCTCGAAAAAGCCCCCCAGAACCCGAAAGCCCTTCTGGAGGTCTCGGAAATTCTGGTAGAAACCAATAAAACCAAGCGGGCTCAGGGATTTCTGGAAACACTTTTAAAGATCGCGCCGAATAACCTCAAGGCGCGTTACCTGATGGCGCAGGTCGGTTTCAATAATCAGGATTATAATCAATGCACCGAGCACCTGAATTTTCTACTATCGCATCTTCCGCCGAATGACCCGCTATTTCCGAAAGCCTCGCTTTTATTGGCGGATTCCTACCTTCATATGAAACGATACGAGGACGCGTTACCGGTACTGGAACCGTTGATAGGGGTGCCGGAGGTATCGGACGATTCGGTCATAAAAGTAGTCGAGATATATCTCGCGATGAATCAGCTCGATAAGGCCGTGAATATCATGAATGATTCCATAATGACGGTGGGAGAGGATCATAAAGTCGAGCTATACTATCTTATCGCCAGCGGGCATTATAAATTCGGGGATATTAATAACGCCTTGAAAAACTGGAAAAACGCAATCGCAATCGATCCGGGTTACAAGGACCTCAAGGGTATCGCGGATCAGTTTAAGCTTCATTTTGAGAATCCCAAGCTGGAGAATATTTTCACGCTCGACCATAATGTTTTCGAGGAATTTATCCATCGGGCTCTGAAACTGAAAAATATCGACCAGACGTTACAAAAACGGAGCTATACCGTTTTCAGAACCCATGACGTCGATTATATAATCTATCGCGCTCCGTTCGCGATTACCTTCCATGACCTCGCGGATATAGAGACCAACCTTCATAACGATTTCATGTCGAATCTGGCGATCAACATTTATTCATTGTACGGATTTACCGATGAAGCAAAGGGGCATACAGTGTTTAGAAAAATACTCGAAGTCAGCGGCGAAGAGTTTATTAAGATGATTAATGCGGCATAATGTATTTTAGAAAGAGGGTATAAAAAAGCCGCCCATCATGGACGGCCTTTTATTTCGGAGCTAAGTGGAATCGAACCACCGGCCTTCGCATCCGGAGTGCGACGCTCTATCCAGCTGAGCTATAGCCCCATTTACCGGATATTATTATAACTACGATCCGTATCCCCGTCAAGTAATAACAGGGCGGCGTCTGCGAAACATAACTATTACTTAGGAGAGATAAATGGATACCACTGAGATGCGCAAAATATTCGTAGGCCAAAACTCAGATTACTATGTGACCCAATGGGATTTGAACGAGAAGACGGGGATCAGAATGACGGCGAACAAAGCGGCATTCGATATATTTTGGTTTTTTTACCGCAAAATGTACCTGATCGGAACGGGAATACTGCTCGGATTAATAACCATTTCTTTTATCGTTCAGATTACCCTGAGTTCCTTGGGGGTGCCCGAAAATATCAGTATTCAGATAGGCCGTATAGCGGGCATGGTATTCTGGGTATTTGCCGGTATAAAAGCGAATTATATCTATCTGAAACATGTCGACCGTAAAATCGCTAAAATTAAAGAACGTAACCCTGAGAATCTTGAGGAGGAGCTAAAAAGAGCGGGAGGCGTGAGCGTTGTCGCCTTACTACTGCCGATTGCAATGCTCGCGGGGTATGCGGCTTTTCTTATCTGGTTTATATCTGTGATGGTAAAAATGATCTGAATCCGCAAAATCTCATCAACTCGAAAAAAATCGGCTGAAAAATGTCCGTTTATCTACTGATAATTACCTGAATTATCGCTAAAATCCATAAATCATCATTTTTGCATATCTTTCGAGAAAAATATTTTTAAAATTTCAGCAAAACTATTGCAATTTTTTTTGGATATGTTAAGCTATGTAAGTTGTATAAAAGCGCTTACATATACGCTTACATCCACAAAATGAAAAAATATTGTTTTACAGAAAATAATGAAAAAGGATAGGAGGACCATGATGAAAAAAAGTGCTGTTTTTAGCATTCTTTCCCGTTTCGCTATGGTTCTTGCTTCTCTGCTGATGTTTTCCTGTTCCAATGTGGAAGATCAGCTAGGGATGCAGGACGGTAATGGTAAGGGTATCAGTTCGCCTGCGACTGCCGCTACCTTTGTCGTATATCTAAAGAAACCCGCCACATGGGGAAATACTCCCCGGGTGTATTACTGGGGCGGCGACTGCGGTACAGCGACATGGCCCGGACAGGCTATGACCGCCGCGACCGAAGCCGGCACCGATTGGTACAAATTCACCTTCACCGGTACTACCACCAAACTCATCTTCAACAACAACAGCTCTCCCCAGACCGCCGACCTGACACGGGCTAAGACGGGATACTTTATGAACAACCAATGGTACGATACCAATCCCGAAGCGCCGATTACCAATCCGCTCACAGTCTATATGAAGAAACCCTCCGCATGGGTGAATACGCCGTATGTCTACTACTGGAACGGCAACTGCGGTACGACGACATGGCCGGGTATGGTGATGACCGCCGCTCCCGAGGCCGGAACCGGATGGTACAAGTACACATTCTCCGGTACTACCACCAGTCTTATTTTCAGCGATAAGGGGAACTCCCAGACCGCCGACCTTTCCCGCGGTACGAACGGCTATTTCTATAACAATCAATGGTATAACTCGAACCCTGAGACTCCCGTAACAACCACGTTCACCGTTTATTGCAAAAAACCGACGACATGGACGTCCACCCTCAAGGTGTATTACTGGGGCGGCGATTGCGGAACAGTATCATGGCCGGGCGCTACGATGGCAGCGGCCGCCGACGCCGGAACCGGATGGTATAAGTTTTCATTCACCGGCACTACCACCAAGCTCATCTTTAACAACAACGGTTCGCCCCAGACTGCCGACCTGACCCGGAATAAAACGGGTTACTACGCGAATAACACATGGTACGATACCAATCCAGACCTGATCCCCACCACGAATAAACTCCCCGTCGCTAACGCCGGTAACGATATCTATATTCAGCCCGGCGGGACTGCCTACTTCGACGGCAGCGCATCCTACGATCCCGACGGTTCTATTGTGACATACGCATGGAATAACGGACTGACCGGCGCGGAGCCGTCCAAGGTATATTCCACTGTGGGAACCTATACGGTTACCCTGACTGTTACCGATAACAAGGGCGGAAAAGCCACCGATAAAGTCATCGTTAATGTGAACGCTATCCCGACGCCCTCGCAGAGTATCGATTTCCGCGAAGAAACTATTTACTTCCTGATGACCGCCCGTTTCTATGACGGCGACCCCGATAACAACCGTCCCAGCCGGTGCTATGTGACCAGCGGTAACGCCGCGAATAACGATCCCGGCTGGAGAGGCGACTTCAAGGGACTTATCCAGAAGCTCGATTATATCAAAGCTATGGGTTTTTCGGCTGTATGGATAACGCCCATAGTCCTGAACAGAAGCGACTACGATTTCCACGGTTACCACACATGGGATTTCAATAAAGTCGATGCGCGTCTCGAATCCCCCGGCGCGGGCTACCAGGATCTGATAAACGCCGCGCATGCGAAAGGGCTCAAGATCATACAGGATATAGTGATCAATCATACCTCCCGCTACGGCGCGGTCGGCCTCCAGACCGTGAAGTACTGGGGCGATTCAGCCGATCCCCAGTGGGGCGACGGGACCACGATCGATTATTACGATAAACCGAATACCAGCTTCGTTTATGACGGAAAGAGCTATGAACCTGTTTCCGGTAAAAACTACTACAACGGAGACTTGTGGACTAAGGTAAAACCGACCTTATCATGGGACGCTCTCGCCGGATGGGGTTTGCCTTCCGGTTACTATAGCCCCGAGGGTTACAAATGCTATAACTATCAATGGCCGAATCTCCAGCTCTTCAATCCCAAGTACTTCCATAAGGACTGGTTGAAGAACTGGGAAGATTATACCTGCCAGATCGGTTCGATCCACGAGGATTGTATCGACCTGAATACCGAGGACGCCGACGTCCAGCAGTTCCTGATTGCCGCCTATAAGAAATATATCGATATGGGCGTGGACGCGTTCCGTATGGACACGGTCAAACATATCAGCCGGTGGACGCTCACCCAACGTTTCCTCCCTGCGTGGAACAACTATGCTAAGCCGGGCTTCTATATCTTCGGCGAAGTATGCACCCGCGTCCATGAAATATGGAACAAGGGCGTAGCCCCGTTATCGGTGCCGTTCTATACATGGAACGAACGCCAGACCTTCTCCGGTACCGACGCACAATGCGCGCAGGCCGCGTATAACTACGAATGCGGGATCGGGACAGGCAACCAGCCCACCAGCGGCAACCATTACCTCAACGGCAATACCTATCATACCCCGGATTATTCCAAAGCCTCCGGTATGGGCGTGATCGACTTCCATATGCATTGGAATTTCAGTTCGGCGGGCAGCGCGTTCTATGCGGCTACCGGAACCGACCAGTACTTTAACGATGCGACATGGAACGTCTGTTACGTGGATTCGCACGATTACGGCCCGGGCACGGATAACCGTTTCGCCGGGAGCGAGGCCGATTTCGCGGAAGACTTCAGCCTGCTGTGGACATTCCGCGGTATCCCGTGCATCTACTACGGCAGTGAAATCCAGTTCCAGAAAGGCGCGCCCTGCGATAAAGGCCCCAGCGCACCGCTCGCCAGCACCGGACGAGCATACTTCGGTAATTATATCGAAGGTTCCGTCAACGTCACCGATTACGGCGTATGGAACAATGCCAGCGGTACGATGGCGAACACGTTGAACCACCCGCTTGCTAAGCATATCCAGCGTCTGAACCAGATTCGCAAGAAAATACCCGCGCTCCAGAAAGGCCAGTACTCGTTGGACGGATGCAGCGGATTTATCGCCTTCAAGAAACGTTTCACCGACGCGGCTAAGGGTATCGACAGTTTCTGTCTGGTAACCATTTCCGGCGGCGCGACGTTCAGCGGTATCCCCAACGGGACCTATGTCGACGCGATCACCGGCGACACCAAAGTCGTGAGTAACGGCATACTTTCATGCTCGTGCTCCGGTCAGGGAAATATGCGCATCTATGTTCTCAGCCTGCCGGGCAATCCCGCACCGGGTAAAATCGGTTCGGACGGGACATACCTGCACCCGTAAATTTTGGACATCTACTGATATATTTGAGGAGACCCGCAAGGGTCTCCTTTTTTATTGAGAGTCACCGATGTCACTGCGAACCCTGCGCAACAATCTGCTTTCAAAGCGCGGGGTGAAGCAGTCTGTTTCATTCATTGGGCAGTAATAGTGAGATTGTTTCGGTTATGGTTCGGCGTTCACCATAACGCCTCGCAATGACAATGAGTCCATGAAGGTCTCCTTTTTTTATAGTCTACGCGCCGTGAAGTATTTAATATCCCTAAGTTAAACCGATATATAGGTAATGACAAGCATGCCCGGAGGGGAAAATGAAATTATATATCCCGTTTTTTATGGCTCTGTTATGCGTATCGTTTATTCATGCCGCCGACAACGGCAAACTGATATGGAAGACTAAGACCGGCGGGACTATCCACATCAGCCCGTGTATCGCGGACGGTAAGGTGTATATCCCCAGCGAGGACAAGGCGCTGTACTGTCTCGACGCGGCTACCGGTAAGACGGTGTGGACGTTCCAGACGGAGGCGGGGATCGGCACGATTCCAACGGTGTCCGGGGGAGTTGTTTACTTCGGCAGTCCGCACGGGTTTCTCTATTCGGTGGATATCAAGACCGGGACGAAGCTATGGACATTGAAAATCGGGGGATCGGTTTATTCCGCGCCGCTCGTGTGGAACAATAAAATCTACGTCGGCAGTAAGGATAATAACCTCTACTGTATCGACCCGAAGGCGGGTAAGACGTTGTGGACTTTTGCCGCAGGAGCGATGATTTACTCCAACCCGGCGATTGTGGACGGTAAGGTTTACTTCGGGAGCTACGATAATAACGTGTACTGTGTGGACGCCTACACCGGGAAGAAGGAGTGGTCGTTCGAGACCGGGAGCTTTATCTCGTCCAGCCCGTGCGTGTCCGGCGGAATGGTCTATATCGGGAGCTACGATACCGTATTTTACTGCCTCGACGCGAAGACCGGGAAAAAGCAGTGGACGCTCGAAACCGGCGCGCCGGTGTACGCGAGCCCGGTAGTGATGGACGGGAATGTCATTATAGGGAGTTCCGCGGGTAAGCTCTTCTCCCTCGACGGGAAAACCGGGAAAAAGGCGTGGACATACGCTACGGGCGAGGACGTGTTTTACTGCGCGTCTGACGGTAAGCTCTATGCCGGGGGCGCGGCGAACGGGGTGTATTGTCTGGACGCGAAGACGGGGAAGAAGCTCTGGACGTATAAGGGTAAGTTGCCGTTAATCTCTACCCCCGTGATGGCTGGCGGGAAGCTGTATCTGGGGAGCGCGGATAAGAATGCGTACTGTATCGACCCGGGGAAGTAGGCGTCCCGACGATGGTTGATAGCCGCATCCCGGCTACGCTCGATGACCGCTCCCGACTGAGAATGTCTCCGTTGATATAAAACTCAGTTTATTTATAGTCCGGAGATTCAATAATGCGTAATACGAAGTTTCTTGTTGTATCCGCTAGTTTTATTGCTCTTAACGTTTCATCCAATTCGGGCATATAAAAATCATCGGGATAACGAATCGTTGTACCATATGGAGTTAGCTCGTCTATTCCTATATCACGCAGCTCTATAAAGGAATTATTTTTTATAATGCACTTCTGAAGGATAGTAGCGATGTCATGAGTTTTTTCAATTTCCGATTCATAAAAAACCAGATATCCTTTTAAAAATTTCTCTACACATTGCTGCATATGGAAACAAATGGCATCTGTTGCCGGTTCTTCGGTTTCCAGTTCATCCTTACCGATTTTCAGATCGTTTTCCGCTTTTTTAAACCAAAGATTTGCCGTTTTGATATTATAACTCATACCGTTATGCCCAGCTTGTTTGCATAATACGTTACTTTGCCGGTATCGGTTTTGTCACGTTCGAAATCTTTTTCATATTTTATAATGATATCCGCGGTACAACCGATTTCAGCAAGATTTCTATTAATCGGAATCCAAAGCTTCATTTTTTCTTTCCAACTAATCGGTTTATTAAGTACTATTAAAAAATCCCAATCGCTATCAGGGCGGGGGCTTCCTTGGGCGCGGCTCCCGAATAAAATAAATTTCTTTAATTGGTAGTTTTGTTTTTTACATTCTGCGCGAATAATTGAAATAATCTTTGATTGCTTTTCATTATCAGTCATAAAGGACTGCCTTCATTGATTTAGAAGAATATATACCGGGAATCAAGATATAACTCATTCTCTAATCTTAGCGAGTTTCTTTTTATCGTCGCGGTACACGTCCTCGAGAATGAGGGTTTCGCCGTGAAAACGGAATCCCGTCTCGTCGGATTTGCCGTCGCCGATATATTCCTTAACCGACGCGGGCTCGCCGCCGAATTCGAGACTGAGTCGTCCGCTCTCGACTGTGATCTCGAGGATACCCTCGCGGGGTATGCGGAAGGTTGTATTGAGGGTGAGGCGGTAACGGTACGAACGGTCGTCGTCAAGCACGCCCCCGATATCCGTCTCCTTGAGGCAACCCTTTTTATTGAAGTCGAATGTTTCCGACATGGTGACGCTTTTAAAGCGCTGTCCGTTCAGATGGGACATCTCGAAATAAAGGCGGTAATCGTCGCCGCTGGTCGTATGCGAAACCACAGTCCATTTACCGATCAGTTTTTTCAATGAATCCTCTGGACTTTCAGAAGCAGTCGATTCCTTCTCGACAGGAGCGGGTTTAACCGCGGTGGGAGAAACCTTCGGTGTGAAAGGGGCAGCGGGTTCAGACTCTTTTTTTTCAGGAGCAACTGTGACCGGTGCTGGCTCTTCCTTCGGCGGCTCAACAGTTACGGGCACAACCTCCACTTCCGGGGGTGAAATGATGATAGGCTCGACCTCGTCTTTCGGGAGGGTAACTGTGATTGGTTCGGATTCTTTTTTTGGGGTCTCGGCTGTCTCGGTGAAGTCGGGTTTAAGCGACATCCCCGTCTCTTCATCCGTGCGGATTGCCTTCGACGGGGTTTCCCCGTGCAGTTTGGATTTAATGCTTTCTATCAGATTTTGCTTCTCGCGGAGAAGATCGGCGGTATTGATACGTTTTCTTTTTTCACTCATCGTCAGTCCCCAGGAATACTTGTGTAATTATATGATAATAATCCGCTGCCGCGAAACCGGTAGGCGCGTTTTCCCATATCGTCTTTCCCGTCTCGATGGATTTCGGCAGCGATTCCGATTTGCATACCTCGAAGATCGGGATACGGAAGTTGCTGAATATCTCGCGGTACTCGTTCATCCGGTTGATCCGTTTCTCGGTCTTGGTGAATATCAGCGCGTCGACGGATATTTCCCGCCCGGTCTCGTTACCCCACACCTTGATTTCGTCCAATAAACCGCTGAGTCCCGATATGGAGAAAACCTGGAATTCGAGGGGGACGATGACCGTGTCGCACGCGGAGACAAGGGTTCGTTCGAGCGCCCCGTTGGACGGCGAACAGTCGATCAGTATCCAGTCGTAGGAGGATTTCATTTCGCGCAGGATTTCTATAAAGCGGGGCGCGATCTGGGTGATCTGGGTATCGTGCATCAGGGTACGGAGTTCCCTCTGCTGATTGGGAATAATATCGAGATTATCCCGGATATCCCGGAGGATATAATTTTCGGTATTCGTGTATGCTCCCTCGTTCAGGTCGCGGAGGAGATCGTAAAATCCGGGTTTCTTATCTGGGGTAAAGAACATGGAAAGGTTTCCCTGGGGGTCTCCGTCGACAAGGAGGACTTTCTGGCCGGATAGCGCGAGACCCGTGCCGATACTCAAGGTAGATGCGGTCTTTCCTACACCGCCCTTCTGATTGACGAACCCGATGATACGTTTACCCGTGTTATAGAGCGACTGCGTATTCATTTCAATCCTTTATTAGGGTTATTCAAGACAATTTATTATAATACCGAAAAGGAAAAATACGCAAAAAAATGGAATGGATTATGAAATAAGCTGGATACGCAGTATCACTTTACCGAATATATTCAGCTTTTTTATATCCGATGCGGCGATTTCTTCCGACGGGTAACGGTTATTATCGGGATTGATGAGTATTTTCCCGTCGAGACGGAAATAGATACGCCGGGAAAAAAGATACCCGTTACGGTTCAGGATGTATATCCCGTCAGATAACAGCTCGGGATTGGATTGCAGGAAAAGATAATCCCCGCGATAAATAGTAGGCTCCATTGAGTCGCTGGTCTCGCGGATTGCGAATAGTTTTTCCTTATCGATATCTTTTACTAAGGTCGAGGAGATTGGGAAATAATCGTGAACATCGGGGGTTTCTTCCTTACCCTCGCCGGATACCGGGGTCTCGTTAGAAATAAGCGGAATCATCAGGATAGATTCCTCGTTGAGGGGAACCGGGTGATGGTGGAACGGGGCGCCTTTACCCAGCATAAGCCATTCGAGATTAACGTTCCATTCCCTGTTCATAATCTGCATCACGGGAATAGTAGGACGATTTTTACCGGTCTCAATCGCGCTGATCGAGTCCTGCGATAGACCCAGTTTGTTTCCGAAGGTCTCCTGATTGAGTGAAAGATACTTTCTTATCTGACGAAATCTTTGAGCAATCATAGTACTACCCGCTTTTAAAATTAGTATAATCCTAGTTTACGATGGAAATTCATATAAATTTAATAAACTTTATTATCTGTTAATAATATATACACAATCTGGATTTATGTCAATTAGAATTTAGTTAATCGAAAAAAAATAATTGATGATTGAATAAAAAAGGAGCCGTCCCATGAAGGACGACTCCGAAATTCGGGCTGGAGAGATTTGAACTCTCGGCCTCTTGGTCCCGAACCAAGCGCGCTACCGAGCTGCGCTACAACCCGCGATTTTATGAACATTATTATATTCGGGATTATAAAAAATATCAATTTTCCATCGCATCGGCGGAATACCCGAAAACTTCCTTTATGACTTCAAATATTGTATAATATGAGTATTATTTTTTACCGGAGGATTTATGCTCTACTCGAAAATGCTGATACCCACATTACGTGAAGAACCTAAGGACGCGGAAATAGATTCTCATAAACTCATGCTGCGCGCGGGAATGGTGCGGAAAAGCGCAGCCGGCCTGTACTCGTTCCTCCCGCTGGGGTTTCGTACCCTCCTCAAAGTAACCGGGATTATCCGCGAAGAGATGAATAACGCGGGCGCGCAGGAACTTTTACCCCCGTTTGTGACTCCCGCCGACCTATGGAAAGAATCCGGGCGTTTCGATATAATGGGTAAGGAGATGCTTCGATTCAAGGATCGTCACGATAACGAGATGGTGCTCGGGCCGACTCACGAGGAGGCGTTCACCAATATCGTGCGCGAAAACGTGCATTCCTACCGCGACCTTCCGCTGAATCTCTACCAGATCAATACGAAGTTCCGCGACGAGATACGCCCGCGTTACGGTATCATGCGGTGCCGCGAGTTTATTATGAAGGACGCGTACTCGTTCGACGCGGACGAGGCGGGGCTCGACGCGAACTATCAGGCGATGCGCGCCGCGTACCGGAACATTTTCCGCCGGTGCGGGCTGAGTGTCGACCCGGTGCTCGCCGATTCCGGCGCGATGGGCGGTTCCGGCTCCGAGGAGTTTATGGTACCTTCGCGGGTCGGCGAGGAACTGATCGTGAAATGCCATTCCTGCGGGTATGTGGCGAATACGGAACGCGCGGCCGCGTACAGGGAGTATCCCGCATCATCCGAAGCTCTCGAACCGATGTCCGAGGTATCCACCCCGTCGGTCAGGACGATTGAGGAGCTCACGGCGTTCTTCTCGACCACTCCCCGGAAATTTATCAAGACCCTGATCTATATCGCGGACGGCGCGCCGCTGGTGGCGCTGATACGCGGAGATATGGACGTGAATGAGGTCAAGCTGAAAAATGTCGCCGGAGCGGTCGAGATCGAGCTCGCCTCGGAGGACAAGGTCTACGAGGTGACCGGAGCTCCGGTGGGGTTTGCCGGGCCTGCGGGGATGAAGAAAGTCCGCATTATCGCGGATGCATCCGTCCCCGCGATGGTCAACGCGATCACCGGCGCGAATAAGAAAGACCTGCACCTGAAGAATGTCAATCCCGGCAGGGATTTCCAATGGGAGAAGGCCGCGGATATCCAATCCATACGCGAGGGCGATCTTTGCCCGGAATGCAGGAAGCCCCTGAACGCCTACCACGGAATCGAGGTCGGACATATCTTCAAGCTCGGGTATAAATATACCGATTCGATGAACGTCGTATTCCTCGATAAAGAGGGCAAGGAACAGAAGCCCATCATGGGGTGTTACGGCATCGGGGTCGGGCGTACGATCGCGAGCGTGATCGAGCAGTCGCACGACGACCACGGTATCATCTGGCCGATGAGTATCGCGCCGTTCCATATACTGATAGTCCCCGTGAATATCTCCGATGAGAATCAGATGGAGGCGTCGCGGAAACTGTACGATACCCTGAAGAAGAAGTACGAAGTCCTGATGGACGACCGTGACGAACGCGCCGGGGTAAAGTTTAACGACGCCGACCTGATCGGAATCCCGATACGGATTACAGTCGGGAAGACATTCGCGGCGGAGGGAAAGTTCGAATTGAAACTCCGCGCGGAGAAGGATAAAGAAGTATTAAGCGAATCGGAACTGATAAGCCGGATAGGAGTAATATATGATCAGGAATTGGCTAAGTATCGCGGCGATTAGTTTTATTGCCCTGACTGCCGCGTCCTGCGGCGAGAAAATCGTCCGGCAGGATATCACTCCCAAATATGTGTGGGCGGATAATGTCCCGCATTATTACTTCATCAGCGGGAAATTCTCCGTGGTCGTCGACGCGGCGATCGTGCGGTATGAGGGTACTATCGAGGCTACTATGGAGATAGAGCTCAGGCATATTCCAACCGGCGACGGAAAGTACGGGATGGCGATCCAGATGTTGATCCGCGACCCCCAGATTTACGGGGGCGAAAGCAAGGTGAACACCTCGTTAATCGCGTACCTGAACAAGCTCCGCGAATGGTTTCATACTATCTATATGACGCCGCAGGGCGTTATCAATGTTATCTACGGGAATGCCCCGCATATCGTCCTGAATACCATCGCGCAGTCGGTATTCCCGGAATTTTCTAATATGGATGCCCTTTGGGATGTATACACCTTTAAAACAAATTATCCCGCCGATGTCGCGGGAAATTTAACCCTGAATACCTACGAACGGACTTCCGAAATCACCGGGTATGACGAAAATAATATCGAGATAGGGACGCACCTTGTCTTCACTACCTACGACCAGATGCAGTACCTGAAATCGGTCGAACCGATCAAGATGGGCGTCGCGGTGATGGATTTTACCGATATATTTAATTATACCAAAGGGAAATTGGTCGAAAAGACCGGCACGGCGGATGTGCGTTATAATATGCCTGTTTCGCAGGGCTTCCTGTCGGTAATCGTTTCCGTTCAGGTAATAGGAGATTTTAAAGTGACCGAGACGAACAAGGGGGGCGCATGAAACTTTCGCTGATCTCGTGGAATGTAAACGGGATTCGCGCCGCGGTGAAAAACGGTTTTCTCGCGTGGCTCGATACCACCTCTTATGATATCGTAGGATTGCAGGAGATTAAGGCGATACCAGACCAGTTGAGCGAGGACATTCTCCAGCCGGAGGGTTATCACGCGTACTGGAATCCCGCGAAACGAAAGGGTTACAGCGGTACCGCGTTATACTCCAAGCAGGCGCCGAATGAAGTCACGATGGGTTTCCAGATACCCCGTTTCGACGAAGAAGGACGGGTGATTGTCGCGGACTACGATGCGTTTACACTGATGAATATTTATTACCCCAACGGGCAGAAGGACGAGGAGAGGCTGAAGTACAAGATGGATTTCTATGACGCGTTCCTCGATTACGCGGACGGCCTGAAGAAGAGCGGGAAAAACCTGATTATCACCGGGGACTTCAATACCGCCCATACCGAGATCGACCTCGCGAACCCCAAGGCGAACGAGGGTTATTCGGGATTCCTCCCGATAGAGCGGGCATGGCTGGATAAGTTCATATCCCACGGGTATATCGACACGTTCCGGCGCTTCCATCCGGGGGAGACCGATCAGTATACATGGTGGACTTATCGCGTAAATGCGCGCGAACGGAATATCGGGTGGCGTATCGATTACTTTTTCGTGAGCGAGGGATTCCTGCCGAAGGTGAAGGACGCGTTTATTCTCCCGGGGGTGCAGGGCTCGGACCATTGCCCCGTAGGAATCGAGATAGAAGTCTAGTATATATAAATAGAGAGATGAGATTCTGCGGGAGTATGATATGCGGAACAAGGACTGGGAATTACGCGTAAATTCCGCGCCTATCCATGAAGTTCTCGCGGTAGTGCTGGCGGGGGGAGTCGGGACGAGACTGTATCCGCTGACGAAAGACCGTTCCAAACCGGCAGTCCCGTTCGGCGGAAATTACCGTCTTGTCGATATCCCTATCAGCAACTGCCTCCATTCCGGAGTATACCGGATATTCGTCCTGACCCAGTTCAACTCCGCGTCGCTCAACCGTCATATCAACCAGACCTACAAATTCGATATCTTCCATAAAGGTTTCGTCGAGGTGCTCGCGTCCGAGGAAACGATTGAAATAATGAATATGGGCTTCCCGCATGGGACTGCCGACGCGGTACGGAAAACGATGAAGCATCTCAAGGCGATCCGCGATATAAAATATGTCCTGATACTCGCGGGCGACCAGCTCTACCGTTTCAACTTCCGCGAACTGCTCGCCCGGCATATCGAAAGCGGTGCGGATATCACGCTCGCCTCGCATCCGGTACCCCACGGGGATGTGAACCGTTTCGGTATTCTCAGGATGAATAAGGATATGCGGGTGACCGCGTTTAAGGAGAAGCCCGAAGATGCGGACGAAATCGCCGATTGGCGGATACCGTCGCCCTTCCGCGGGAAAATATTCTCGTCCCCGCATTTCTACGCGTCGATGAATATGTATATTTTCAACCTTGATGTGCTGGAAGACGTCCTCAAAGGCGACATCGAGGCGCTGGACTTCGGGGAGCAGGTTATCCCGATGGTGATACCGAAGTACAAGGTGCACGGGATGATTCACGACGATTACTGGGACGATATCGGTACGATCGAGACTTACTACTACGCGAACATGCGGCTGACGAAAAAAATCCCCGATTTCAATCTCTACGAGGAAAGCCGCCTTTTTTATACCAAGCCCCGTTTCCTTCCGCCGGGACGCGTGCATCGCGCGCTCCTCGAGAACACAATCCTCAGCGACGGTATCTATCTTGAAAACTGCGAAATCGTTGACAGTATTATCGGGGTGCGCAGTATTATAGAAAAAGATACGAAGATTGAGAAATCCATCGTCATCGGGAACGACTACTACGAGAACTTCGTGCAGAAGAAGAACAACCTCAAGCATCGCATTCCCAACCTCGGTATCGGCCGGAATTGCGTCATCCGCAAGGCGATTATCGATAAAAACTGCCGCATCGGGAATAACGTGCATATCGTCAACAAGTCGGGAGTGTGCAACGACGACGGGCATGATAATATGTACGTCATCCGAGACGGGGTAGTGGTTATCCCCAAGGGCACGGTCATCCCCAACGGCACAGTGATTTAATGCGGCTATGGTCGCTCCACCCGAAATACCTCGATCCTAAAGGACTTGTAGCGCTATGGCGCGAGGCGCTTCTCGCACAGAAGGTGTTACAGGATCAAACAAAGGGATACCGGTATCACCCCCAGCTCATCCGTTTCAGGAATACCCCTTACCCTGTTGCAACTATTTGTGCATATCTGGAGGTTATAGCAGACGAGGCGGCGCAACGCGGGTATCGTTTCGAAAGGTCGAAGATTAGTATTACTCCCGATGATACTTCGCTGATCGCAGTTACCGACCAACAACTTAAATATGAAGCCGCTCACCTGCGGAATAAACTCATTACCCGGGCTCCAGGATGGAGTAATACTCTCCCGGAGATGCCGGAAGCCCACCCGTTATTTTTGGTTATTAAAGGCGCGATTGAGGCATGGGAACGGGGCTTCAAGAAGAATTAACCGATGTATACTTTAACAGATGTGATTCTTATGTATCATTTTACTCATCCATATCCATACCGGGAGCATCGTTGCCGCGTTCGAAAAATCCCAGTTTCCGGTAGAATTCCCTCTTACCGGGGGCGGCGAATAGCTGTACCTTGGAAATATCCGCTTCTTTGCAGCGTTCCAACAGGTACTGCATGATTGCCTTACCCGCGCCGTGTCCCTGCCATTCGGGGAGCACGAACACTTCGGTAATAAACGCGTGGATTACCCCGTCGGAGATAATTCTCCCTGAGCCGATCAGTTCGTCTCCGGCATACGCGCAAAGGATTAGCCAGCTTCGGCTGAGCGCGAGCTTTACCCGTTCCGCCCCGTGGTATCCCGGCTGTTTCCACCCGGTAGAAAAGTAGAGACGCATGTACGCTTCCATTTCGGGCATCCCTTCTTTTAGCGTGAATTTATTTATAGCGCGCCTCCTTTAGATAGCCGGTAGTTCACAAGGGTATATCGGTAATCGGTACCCCGTATATAATTATTATAGGGAAGTTCTGATAACTCTCCCAGAGATACCAAATTCACCTGTTCTTTCTTTCTGCGAACCCGCCAACTCATCTAAATTTTTTGAAGTGCCCTATATAAAGCCGTTCCGCAAGCTGAAAGAAATTCCGGTAGATGCCGTGATGAAAGGGCGGGTATGATATCGGGGTTTGATTATATTTTTACATATGTTGCTATTTTTATTACGGGCTGACCGGTAGGGAGAGCGTCCTGTTGAAATCTGGATTAGGGTAGCAGGTACTGCGTACCCTGATATTTGGCTATCTGTATCGCCGCAGGCTGCTGCTTTATACTGCCACATGCTATTGTAATGGGTTTAGCCCTCCGCAGGAGTTGCGATACCCGCCGTTTTCCTTTATAATATCCTATCAATCATAGGAGTGTCCGCATGACCTTCGAACGCGCAGTCGAATTATCAGGATTATCGAAAAGCGAGATTCAACTGATAGAGAAACTTATTGACCGTAAACCGACCGTCGAGGAACTCGGCGTATTCGGCGCGCTCTGGAGCGAGCATTGCGGGTATAAGAATACCAAGCCGATGCTGAAGAAACTTCCCACTACGGGTAAGCATATTATCCAGGGGCCGGGCGAGAACGCCGGGGTGGTCGGTTTCGACGATTACGCGATCGTTTTCAAGATCGAGAGTCATAACCACCCGTCGGCGGTCGAGCCCTACGAGGGCGCGGCAACAGGCGTCGGCGGCATCCTCCGCGACATATTCGCGATGGGGGCTATGCCTATCGCGATGGTCGACTCCCTCCGGTTCGGGCGGCGCGACTCGAAACGCACCCGCTATCTGGTCGGCGGCGTGATCGCGGGCATCAGCGACTACGGCAACCGCGTGGGGGTTCCCACTATCGCGGGCGAACTGGTGTTCGAGGACTCCTACGAGGGCAACCCGCTTGTGAACGTCATGTGCGTCGGGCTCGCGAAGAAGGACGGTATCTGCAAGGCGACCGCGATCGGCGAGGGCAACCTGATGTTTTACTACGGCTCGAAGACGGGCCGCGACGGACTCGGCGGCGCGACCTTCGCGTCGGCGGAACTCTCCAGCGAGGGCGAGGACAAACGCCCGTCGGTGCAGGTCGGAGACGCGTTCACCGAGAAACTTATCCTCGAGGCGACCCTCGAACTGATCGATAAAAAACTGGTCGTCGGTATCCAGGATATGGGCGCCGCGGGTATAACCAGTTCCTCGTGCGAAATGGCCGCCCGCGGAAATTCCTCCATCGAAATAGATATCGATCAGGTTCCCGCGCGCGAAGAAAATATGTGCGCCTACGAGTTCCTCCTCTCCGAGAGCCAGGAGCGGATGCTTGCGACTGTCGAGCCCAAGATGCTGAATAAGGTTATCGAAGTGATAAAGAAGTACGAACTGGATCATGCCGTCATCGGGAGGGTCACGTCCCCTGTGACCGACAACCCCCGCGTCGTGGTACACGAGCATGGCAAGACGGTCGTCGATCTCCCTCTCCGTCCGCTGGTGCATGACGTCCCGCTGTACGTGCGCGATGTTATCCGCCCGGACTATCTCGATAAAGTAAAAAAGATTCCCGATTATAAAATTCCCGCGTATAAACAAGTCCTGCTCGACCTGCTCGCCGACCCGAATATCGCGTCGAAGGAGTGGGTGTACGAACGGTACGATCACCATGTACAGACGAATCTGCTGGCGGAGCCGGTGATGGCCGGGGGCGCGATGCTCCGTGTCAAGGGCACTACTAAGGGGATTGCGATATCCACCGACGGGAACGGGCGTTATACGTATCTCGACCCGTACACAGGGGGCATGCAGTCGGTCGCGGAAGCGTGCCGGAATATTTCGTGCATGGGCGCCGAGCCCTACGGGATTACAAACTGCCTGAACTTCGGCAACCCCGAGAAACCGATGCCGTACTACCAGATGGTGAAAGCGATCGAGGGGATGGCGGACGCGTGCCGGAAGCTCGAAGCTCCGGTGACCGGGGGTAACGCCTCGCTGTATAATGAGACCGACGGCGAGCCGATACTCCCGACTATAGTTGTCGGCGCGGTCGGCGTGATAGACGATTATAATCTGTCGATGTTTAACGGGTTTAAGAAGGCCGGGGACAGGATAGCCCTGCTCGGCGCGAACAAAAATGAAATCGGCGGGAGTCTCTTTCTGACGAAGTATGCCGGAAAGGTCGCCGGGGAATGTCCGTCGCTCGATATCGATGCCGAAGTGCGGCTCCAGAAGCTTATCCGCGGCCTGATCGCCCAGCAGAGGGTGCATTCCGCGCAGGATATTTCCGACGGCGGCCTCGCGGTCGCGCTCAGCGAATGCGCGGTTAACTCCGGCAGGTTCGGCGCGGCGGTCGATCTGCGGGACGATATCCCGCTCGACGCGCTTCTTTTCGGCGAGTCCCAGTCCCGCATTCTGATAAGCTATCCCGCGAACGATAAAGGGAATCTCGACGTGATCAAAGAACTCTGCCTCTCGCACGATATCCCGTTCACGGAGATCGGCGAGGTTACCGCCGACGGTAAAATATCTATTAAAGTAAATGGCAATCCCGTTATTGACGCAGGATTGGACGAAGTGACGAAGGCGTACCATACGAGGTATATAGAAGAATGACGGAAGAATTCACCCTGTCCAACCGGTTCGTGGTCATGCCGCGCGAGGCCAACCATTACGGGAATGTTCACGGCGGAGAAATCATGCACGCCGCGGACAATCTCGCTTACATGATCGCGAGCAGTTACAGCCGTAAGAATGTGGTGACCGCGCGGGTGAATGAAATAAACTTCAAGTCTCCGGTTAAGATAGGCGATATGGTAGAAATGGACGGGCGGATTACACGTGTCGGCAGGACGTCGATGGATGTGGAAATCTGCATCCGCGCGGAGAAACTTCGGACGGGGGAAAAGTTCGAGGTGGCGGACGCTCGGTTTACGATGGTCGCGGTGGATTCCGGCGGCAGGCCCGTTCCGGTCAAAGACGACGAGGGAATAGAGAGAGGTGCTGTATGATTACGATTGCGCTCCCGAAAGGGCGTTTAGGCGAGGAAGCGGAAGAGATTATGATAAAAGCGGGGGTTATCCGTAAAAAAATCCCGCAGGATTCCCGGAAACTGATCTTCGATCTGACCGATACGGTGCGGATTCTTCTTGTCCGCGCGCAGGATGTCGCTACCTATGTCGAGATGGGGACTGCCGATATCGGCATTGTCGGGAAGGATGTGCTGGTCGAGCATAACAGCGAAGTGCTCGAACTTACCGATCTGAAGCTGGGATACTGCAAGATGGTGGTCGCGGCGAAAAAAGGCGCGACGAAAGAGAATCTTTTATCGATGGATTTTTTAAAGGTCGGGACGAAATATCCCTCTATCGCGAAAAAATTCTTTTCGAATATTTCCATCCAATCGGAAATTATTAAACTGTACGGCTCGGTGGAACTAGCCGCGGTCACCGGGATGTCCGATTGCATTGTGGATATCGTATCCACCGGCGCGACGCTGAAAGATAACGGGCTCGAAGTGATCGAGGAGTTATTCGAATCGACCGCGCGCCTCGTCTGTAACCGTTCGTCCTACTACCGGGAGTTGGATGCGATTGAGGCGATGACCGGCGCGATCGCTAAAACGGTCGCCGGAGCCTGACTTGGACGGCTCGGTTCTGCGCGTACTCGACGCGAATATTAACAGGGCGTGCGAGGGACTGCGGGTGGTCGAGGAAGTCGCGCGGTTCGTGCTCGATCACGCGGAGATGTCCGAACGGCTGAAATCCCTGCGCCACACCGTGCGATCCCTCATTGACCCTTCTCTATTATTACCGAACCGCGACAGCGTGAACGATGTCGGGATGGGCGTGCTGAGGTACGGTTCCGCCGAGCGTGACGGGATCCCCGCGATAGTCGGCGCGAATCTCAAGCGCGCGCAGGAGGCAATCCGGGTTATCGAGGAATTCTCGAAACTTTCCGAATTGAATATCCCGGTCGATAAAATCGCCGCGATTGAGCGCGCCCGTTTTGAAGTCTATACTATCGAGAAGGAATTAAACGACATAATCGATAAAACCCCTGACGGGGGAGCGATATGCTGATACTGGGAATCGAGACCTCCTGCGACGAGACCTCCGCCGCGATTGTCGCCGACGGAACAAATATCCTGTCCAACGCGGTGTTTTCCCAGATCGAGATTCATAAAAAGTTCGACGGCGTAGTCCCCGAGGTCGCGTCGCGAAACCATCTGATAAAAATTATCGAAATTATCGAGGAAGCGATGGGGGATATTCCCCTCGCGCGGATCGACGCGGTCGCGGTCACTAACGGGCCGGGATTGCTCGGTTCGCTCCTTGTCGGCCTCTCCACCGCGAAGGGCATCGCGTTTACGCGCGGCATCCCGCTGATCCCGGTGAACCATATCGAGGGGCATATGTACGCCCCGCACCTTGTCAACGATATCCCGTTCCCGTATATCGGGCTGGTCGCGTCGGGCGGGCATAGCCTCATATTCCGCGCCGATTCGTTCCATGACTACGAACTGATGGGGACGACTATCGACGACGCGGCGGGCGAGGCGTTCGACAAGGTAGCGAAAGTATTGGGGCTTGGCTATCCCGGCGGGCCGGAAATCGACCGCGCGGCGAAAGGGGGCGACCCGGAATTTATGAAGCTCCCGCGCATGCTCGCGGAACGCCCCGAAGACCGTTACAATTTCAGCTACAGCGGGCTCAAGACGGCGGTCGCGTTCCGTATGAAGGGGATGGCGATGACCCCTGAGACGGTGAAAAATGTCGCCGCGAGCTTTCAGGCCGCCGCTATCGGCGCGCTCCTCCTGAAGGCGGGCAACGCGCTTGCCGATACCGGGATAAAACGTCTCGTGGTATCGGGCGGCGTCGCCGCGAATTCCTTCCTCCGCGCGAGGCTGGATTTCTTGAGACAGGATGGAATTGAAGTTTATACTGCGCCGATCGAGTATTGCGGGGATAACGCCGCGATGGTCGCCGGGCGCGGATATGTCGATTATGTCGCCGGGAAGACGGGAGACCTCCGTACCGACGCCTACTCGCGTCTGCCGTTCGTACAGAAAGGCAGGAGGGTGTTCGGATGAAACGCGCCGCGCTGTTTATCTGCCGTTCGGGACATTCCCACGGTATGGGGCATCTCGTCCGCATGTCGCGTTTCGCGCGGGTATTGCAGGACTCGGGGTGGGACGTGCGGTTGGGCGTGATTTCCGGCGACGCCGGAATTATCAATAAAACGTCCGGCATAACCGAAGGTTTGGACGCATTCCGGTTCGGCGAGGAGGAACTCGCGGGAATTCTGCCGGGCGCGGATGTGATATTCGCCGATATGCGGGAGATTTCGCAGGGGCTGAACGACGTCCTCCGGGGCGCGGGGAAGCCTGTCATGGTGTTCGACGATTACGGCGCCGCGCGGGATACCTCGGAAGCGGTCGCGAATATCCTGCCTCATTATGCCGACAAACGGGCTAATTTTACCGGCATCCGTCTCAATCCCGTGAAGACTATCGAAGGCAGCGGCGAGGGAATACTGATAGCGTTCGGGGGCAGCGATCCTGCCGGGATAGGCCTGCGCGCGGCAAAGGCGCTCGCCGGAAAGGGCAGGCCGGTCTATTGGATACGCGGGCCTCTCGCACCCGGCGAGGATGTTCCTGAATTACCCGGCGTAGAGATCGTCCAATCGCCGCCTGAGATTATGACGTACCTCGCGAAATGCAGTACGGTTATTACTACTGTCGGGATGACGATGATCGAAGCGCTCGCGGGCGGCAGGAAAGTAGTCGCGATCCACCCTACGATCTATCACGCGAGAGTCGGCGCGTCGGTCGATGGAATAATCGACCTCGGCCTCCATACCCTTTTTTCCCCGTTCGCCCTTCGCAAGGTATGCGGGAAATTATCCGAACAGGGCGGCGGGATGATATGGGATACGCGCGAATCGAGCGCATGGATAAAAGAAACCGCGGATACGCTCGCGGAAAACGGCGCGGCGGTCTGCCCGGTATGCGGGAGCGTGAAGCGCGCGGCAATGTTCCGCGACGGCTCAATAAGCCTGTTCGAGTGCCTCCATTGCCGCAGCAACTACCGTTACGGCACAGCCCGCGCGGAGGAAAATTATCAGGAAAACTATTTTGAGGAAACCTATAAAAAGGCATACGGCAAGACCTACGACGAGGATATCGCGGCGATCCGGGGATATTCCGCCCGGCGGCTTGAAATAATCGAAGGGCTTACCGGAGGCGCGCGCGGGAAAAAAATTCTCGATATCGGGTGCGCTATCGGCGTATTTCTCGATACGGCGCGCGCGAGGGGATGGGATATTGCCGGCGCCGAGGTGAGCGAATACGCATGCCGCGCGGCGGAGCGGCGTTTCGGTATCCGTCCCGCCGGTAGTATCGGCGCGGTTACGGGGAGTTTCGACGCGGTAACGTTATGGTTCACCCTCGAGCATATGCATGACCCGGCCGCGCTTCTGCGGAAAGCGCACGGGATGACGAACCCCGGCGGGATACTCGCGATGGGGCTTCCGCACGCGGAGGGATGGTTCGCGGCGGGCAACAGGAAGGGGTATACCGCGGTACGCCCGAGGGAGCACGAGTTCGAACCGTCGATATCCGCGATCGGCGAACTCCTTACCCGAACCGGATATACGGTAACGGAGATAAAAATATTCGGACTGCACCCGGAGCGGATAGGCCTGCCGGGGTGGGATATTATAAAAAAGATACAGGAAATAACACAGAAGGGAGATACATTCGAAATCTATGCGCGAAAAACTAGTTCACCCGATTGAAGTCGCGGGAGTGACGGTTCCCAATAATTTATGGTTTGCGCCGCTTGCGGGATATTCCTACCACGCGCTCCGGGTGACCGCGAAAAAGAACGGCGCGGGGCTGACCTATACCGAGATGATCAGTGTTGAAGGGATAGTGCGCGGCGATAAACGGACGATGCGGATGGCGGCGCCGGAGGACGGGAACACCGCCGTGCAGTTATTCGGCGGGGCGGAGCCGGAAAAATTCCATAACGCCGCGAAGATTATGATGCGGGAATTCGGATATAAAATAGTCGACATCAATTTCGGATGCCCCGTCAGGAAGGTAATCCGTATCGGCGCGGGCTCGTGCCTGCTGAAAGAACCTTCGGCGATGGGCGAGATCGTGCGCGCGGTGAAGGAAACGGGCGCGGTGGTGTCCGCGAAAATCCGCGCGGGTTACTCCTCAGTCAATATAGAAAAAACTGTCCCGATAATCGACGAGGCCGGCGCGGATATAATTATCGTGCACCCGCGTCTCGCGACGCAGATGTTCGGCGGCACGGCGGACTGGGACTTGATTTCCCGCGCGCGTGAGATGACCCGCCGGATACTGATCGGCAACGGCGATATCGACTCTCCCGAGACCGCGCTTGCGAGACTGCGGGAATCGAAGGTAGACGGCATTATGCTGGGACGCGCGGCGATCGCGAAACCGTACCTTTTCAGGTTAATCGCCGACCTCGATCGAACAGGGTCGTATGCCAGTCCGACGCTACCGGAAGTGCGGGACGGACTGATTGAATTCGCGCGCCTCTTTGTCGCGACATCCCATGCGCGAAGCCTTTCGCCTCTGCGGTCGGCGGCGCTTAGCACGGTGAAGAGTATGGGGAACAGCCGCGAGGTTCGCGGGAAGGTATCGAGCGTTACAACATTAGACGAATTGATCGAGGCATTGGACGGATGGCACGAACGGGAGGGTTACCCGCATGAAACAACTGCTCATTGACGCCTTCGGGCTTATCAGGACTTATAAAAATGTATACCTGATTACGGCGCTGATATTTATCATCGGGGTCGTCATCGGTATGTTCGGCTATGCGGGCGAACCGTTCCCGCTCGCGCTGATGCTGAACGGGATTTTCGGCGCGGAGGGGAACGATTTTTGGATCACACTGTTTAATTCCGTGAAGATCGCGATTTTTATGCTGACCTTCGGGGTCATCGTGATTATCCCGCTATTCATTACGTTGTTTCAGGGTATGACGCTCGGGATGACATTGATGCTTCTGCCCAAGTGGACGGACGGATGGACGGCGGCGGTTTATCTCGTGCTGACGGGAATCCTGTTCTATCCCGCGATTATACTGACCGGGGGGAACGGCGCGATTTTAGGGCTGAAACTGATCCGGCAGATAAAGGAGCGCTCATGGAGCGCTCTCCTGCAGGAGACGGCGGTACTGACGATGACCCTCGTGCTTCCCGTCCTGCTGTTATCGGCGCTACTCCGTTACGGGGTAGCCTCGCAGGTAATCGGGGATTATGTAGAGAGGCATACTTCTACGGCGTCCGCCGCAGATGCGGAGAAAGTACTGCTGAACAACGGTTATTTTATCGCCGGGAGAGCCGTCGATCCCGCGGGATTTCAGATTTTTAAGACCGCCTTCGCGGTCGAGGGTAAACACCCGGACACTATCCCCCCCGTGCTGAGTTTCACTAATAAGGAAGGGATGAAGATAGGGGTATGTTACTGTTGGGAGACGAACCTGATGATGGTAATGCAGAGTAATAAAATATCCGCCCCGCAAAATCAATTAGTGTATTCAGATAACGGGAATCCTCCTCTAATAGAAATAAATTTCGCGGGGAGTAATCAGGTTATCGGCGGTATAATGACCGGATTAAGCGATCTGGGTTACCGGGTCTGGATTTCCAAATAATGTATAGAAAATAAAATTATCCTTGAAAAATATTTGTTATTGATACATAATATAGCTCTAGGAGGAAGGTATGGAAGGTGTCGTGCACGATCCGGAGAATAAGACATTTTTTATCGAAGCCGACGGATACCGTTCCTATATGAAGTACCGGAAGATTTCAGACACAGTCCTCGAATACTATACCACCTATGTCCCGGAGGAACTCAGAAGCCGGGGTCTCGCCCAGCAAGTAGTCAAGACGGCGCTGGATTTTGCGCGCGAAAACAATATGAAAGTCATACCTGCTTGTTCCTTTGTAGATAAGTACTTACAGAAAAATAAAGAATATCAGGATCTAAGATCTAATTGAGGGTAAACCAATGCTGAAAGTCGGTGTAGTTGGAATCGGCCATATGGGCCGTTATCATGTTAACATCCTGTCCATTATTTCTAAAGCTGAACTTGCCGCCGTATGTGACTCCGATGCAGAGGCGGTCAAGAAAACCTCCGAAGCGTACAATATCAAAGGATATACCGATTACGATGAGTTTCTGGATCAGGTGGATGCGGTTATCGTGGCCGTCCCGACCTTCCTGCATTTTAAGTTCGCATCGAGGGCGTTGGAAAAAGGCAAGCATGTGCTGGTAGAGAAACCGATTACCGAGACAATATCCGACGCCGAGAAGCTGATTGAAATGGCTGAGAAGAAAGACCTTTTCCTGCAGGTGGGTCATGTAGAACGGTTTAACGCCGCCGTACAGGAACTCGAGCATATTGTGAAGAATCCCTACCTGATACAGGCGCAGCGGCTCGGGCCGCGCAGCCGTATTGTCGATGTGGGAGTGGTGCTCGATCTGATGATTCACGATGTGGATATTATTCTCGCTATCGCGGGCGCGCCTGTTAAGGAAATAACCGCCTATGGTAAAAAAATCTACAGTAACCATGAGGATCTCGCCAACGTATCCCTACTGTTCGAAAACGGGGTTATCGCGAATATCGCGGCAAGCCGTGTCACCGATAATAAAGTGCGCACGCTCTCGATCTCGCAGGAAGGATCGTTTGTACTCCTCGATTACGCCACGCAGGATATTACCATATTCCGCCAGCCTCACACCGAATATCTTGTGATGCGCGAGGAAATTAAATATACGCAGGAATCTATAGTCGAACGCATGTTCGTGCATAAGGATAATGCGCTGAAGCTGGAACTCGAACATTTCATCGAGTGCGTCAGCGAGGGGCGCGAACCGGATTATCATTCCGAAGCCGACATCAGCGCGCTTAAACTGGCTACGGAAATAACGAAGAGGATATATGAAAAAGGAATTTAATATCGCCCGGTACTTCGGGGACTTCGGGGGCGCGTTCATTCCCGAAAGTTTCATCCCCATTCTTGACGAGCTGGAAAACGCTTATGGGAAATATAAGGACGACCCTGAGTTTATAGCAGAGTATAATTATTATATGTCGGAATATGTCGGGCGTCCGTCGCCGTTATTCTACGCGGATAATATCTCCCGCGACCTCGGGTTTAAAGTTTATCTCAAGCGCGAAGACCTGAATCATACAGGCGCGCATAAAATCAACAACGCTATCGGTCAAATTCTCCTCGCGAAACGGATGGGGAAGAAGCGGATTATCGCCGAAACCGGCGCCGGACAGCATGGAGTCGCCACTGCCACGGCGGCGGCTATTATGGGAATGGAGTGCGTGATCTATATGGGCGCGGAGGACGTCAAACGGCAAGAGCCTAACGTATTCCGTATGGAACTCCTCGGCGCGAAGGTGGTATCGGTCACCGACGGCAGCCGGACGCTCAAGGACGCGATGAACGAGGCGTTCCGCGACTGGCTTACCAATGTCGAGCATACCTATTACCTGATCGGCACTGTCGCGGGTCCGCATCCGTACCCGACGCTCGTCAGGGATTTTCAGGCGATCATCGGCCGCGAAGCCCGCGAGCAAATCCTGAAGAAGGAGAAACAACTGCCGGATTACCTGGTCGCGTGTATCGGCGGGGGTTCCAACGCGATGGGATTGTTCTACGCGTTTCTCGACGACGACAAGGTCGCGCTGATCGGAGTAGAGGCCGGCGGGCGCGGGGTGGATCGCGGGGATAACGCCGCGAGTCTCAAGTACGGCCGCAAGGGCGTGTTGCACGGGTCCAAGAGCAAGGTGCTTCTCGACGATTACGGGCAGGTCAGCGACGTGCATTCCATATCGGCGGGGCTGGATTACCCGGGGGTCGGGCCTGAGGTGGCATACCTGCACGACGAAGGCCGTCTCGAAGCGGTCAATGTTACCGATAATGAGGCGCTCGACGGGTTCCGTTATCTGACACGGAAGGAAGGGATTATTCCCGCGCTCGAGTCCAGTCATGCGGTCGCATATTTATTAAAGGATAGAAATAGATTTAAAAAAGACGATATCGTGATTGTTAATATATCAGGGAGAGGCGATAAAGACGTAAACACTATTTATCAGTTGATGCGAAAATAAGGAAGGATAAGGTTATTATTCAGACGATACACGATATGAAATAAAACTACTGACGGCCGCTTCCATTTACCGGGTGTTAAGGAGCGGTAAAAAACTCTATGAGGAGACGAATATGGTACTCGGAATTCCCGATCCGTCTATTTGGGTGGCGTATCTATTACTCATTTTCCTGACCCTGCTTTGCATTGTTTACGGTATAGTCAATTGGAACAAAGAAGGCGATATTTCCGACGAGGAAGCGAAAGAGGAGAAACAGTGGAGTAAAGAGGAAATCGAGCTCGAGGAAGAGGTTTCCGGCGGAGGTCAGCAATGAATATCGGCTGGCTAATTGTTATTATTGTTATCTATCTCGCGGTGATCGCGTATCTGGGATACATCGGGTTTAAAAAGACCAAAACTGCAACCGATTATCTGGTCGGCGGCAGACGCGTCAATCCGTTCGTGATGGCGCTTTCCTACGGCGCGACATTTATCTCGACTTCCGCTATAGTCGGCTTCGGCGGGCTGGCGTCGCGTTTCGGCATGAGCCTGCTCTGGCTCACAGTCCTCAATATAGGTTTGGGCGTCTTTATAGCGTTCATCGTCTACGGGAAACGTACCCGAAGGATGGGGCTCAATCTCGACGCGCACACGTTCCCGGAATTCCTCGGACGGCGTCTCGATTCGAAGTTCATCCAATGGTTCGCGGGACTCCTGATATTCCTGATTATGCCTCTCTATGCCGCGGCGGTGCTGATCGGCGGCGCGCAGGTGCTGACCGTGCTGACGAATATTCCCTACGACGTGGGTATCGCTATCTTCGGCATACTGGTATCGGCGTACGTGCTGATGGGCGGACTGAAGGGCGTGATGTACACCGACGCGTTACAGGCCGTGCTGATGTTCGCGGGTATGATTATCCTGCTGGTCGGGATATATGTGATGCTCGGCGGGATCACTCCGGCGCACCAGAAGTTAACCGAACTCAAACCCGCATTGACGGCGGCGGCGGATACTCCTGTAAACGGGCTTGCCGAGGCGCTATCTAAGAAACCGGAAAAAGCGCCGACTGCTTATGACGGGGTACTCGACGCTGAAACGCGTCTCGGGAATGTTTTCTCGATGATGACGAACCTGAAAGCGAACCATATTACTCCCGGGATGTCCGCCGAGCTCAAGGCAGCGTTTAATATCAATCTCATGGTGATTAACGCGCTTGCGGCGGCGGCTCCGACTAATGTCAATCTGGAATTTATCCATCGCTATACCGCTGCTATTTCCGAGTTTAACAAAAACCTCGATAACGTGATTGTCAACGGCGGGGGAACGAACGAAATAAAAGGCCTGATTAAGCAATATGTCTCTATCGCATTGGATCTCAAGATGATGAAAAACCCGAAGATGGGTGTTCCCGCGGGCGGATGGACATCGTCCCCGCCGTCAGGATCGCCGCTTTGGTGGCTTATATTCTCGACAATAGTATTCGGGGTCGGGATAGGCGTTCTGGCCCAGCCCCAGCTTGTGGTGCGGTTTATGACAGTCAAGAGTAACAAAGAACTCAACCGCGCCGTGATGATCGGGGCGATCTTTATCCTGGTGACAGTGGGTACCGCGTATATCGTCGGCTCGCTCACCAACGTTTACTTCTTCGAGAAGTCCGGCTCCATATCGGTGGCTTATGTCGGCGGCAATCACGATCAGGTGATACCCTCGTTTATCGCATCGGCGCTCCCTGAATGGTTCGGGTATATCTTTATGCTTGTTATCCTTTCCGCCGGAATGTCCACTCTGAGTTCGCAGTTCCACACGATCGGTACATCGTTCGGCCGCGACTTTTTCGAGAACGGGCTTATGGTAAACGTTAAGGAAAAGGATGCAAAAAAGGATGCCCCGAAACACTCGACGGTCAAGACGCTGATTATATTCGGAGTATCCGCTCTTGTGTCGGTGGGTTTGGCCTTCCTGATGGCGGGAATGAAAATGCAGGCGGTAACCATCGTGCTGGTTCTTGCTTTCCTGTGGATGATAGTAATCTTCTTCACCATTTTTAGCCGTCAGGATAAAGAGGCCGCGAAAATGAAGGGCGGTATGCTCGCTACACGTATCGGGATAGTAGTCGGGATATTACTGACTGTCATACTCGGGCTGAAGCTCGAGGAGGGGATTATAGCGCGCGCGACCGCTATTTTCTTCGGACTGATGGCGTCGAGTTTTCTTGCGCCGTATACCTGCGCTATTTTTTGGAAGCGTCTCACCCGAAAGGGCGCGATTGCTGGCATCATATCCGGGGTAGGCACAACCATTCTCTCGTTCGTATTTCTGCATGAGAAGGAAGCCGCGTATTTCGGGATATGTAAAGCCTTAACCGGTAAACCCGTTCTGATCGAAGGCACGTTCGCATCGGTCGATCCATTAGTGTTCGGCCTGCCCGTCTCGATAATTTTCACCATACTGATATCGTTGTTGACTAAGGTGGAAAATCCCTCGACGGTGACGAAGGCATTCGGCGGGATAGGAAAAAAATAAATAATGCGGGAGATCGGATAAATTATTTTCAAGGAGCGTTATGCTTTAATGAAATGAAAAATAATTTTCTATGGAGGTGGATATGGTATTAGGAATTCCTGATCCGTCTATTTGGATTGCCTACTTGCTGCTCATAGCCCTGACATTGCTCTGCATCATCTACGGGATCATCAACTGGAACAAACAGGGTGATATCTCGGATGAAGAAGCGAAAGAAGAGAAGCAGTGGAGTAAGGAAGAAATTGAACTCGAGGAAGAGGTATCGGGCGGAGGTGACAAATGAGTATTGTGTGGCTGATTATTATTGTTGTCGTCTATCTCGCGGTAATCGGTTACCTCGGGTATGTGGGTTTTAAGAAAACGAAGAGCACCGCTGATTATATGGTAGGCGGACGGAATATCCATCCGTTTGTTATGGCCATGTCTTACGGCGCGACGTTTATCTCGACATCGGCGATTATCGGATTCGGGGGATTGGCTTCCCGTTTCGGGATGAGCCTGCTATGGCTGACCGTGTGCAATATCGGCGTAGGTATTTTCATCGCGTTCGTGGTATACGGTAAACGTACCCGCAGAATGGGATTGAACCTCGACGCGCATACGTTCCCTGAATTTCTGGGACGCCGTCTGGATTCGAAATTCGTGCAATGGTTCTCGGGTCTGATCATATTTTTATTTATGCCCCTGTACGCGGCGGCGGTTCTGATCGGCGGAGCGCAGGTGCTGACTGTTCTGACCAATATCCCTTATGACGTGGGTCTCGCTATATTCGGTATTCTTGTCGCGGCATATGTGATGATGGGCGGCCTCAAGGGAGTCATGTACACCGACGCCCTGCAGGGGACATTGATGTTCGTGGGTATGATTATCCTGCTGGTCGGGATATATGTCATGCTCGGCGGTATCACACCCGCGCACCAGAAACTTACCGAACTGAAACCGTCGCTTGTCAGTATCGCAAATACTAAGACGGGCGGACTAGTGAATCCGGGCGGCGTCCAACTGACAAAGCCTGATATCAGTAAGGATGGCGCGACTACCAATATTATCAATGTAGAGGATGTTTATAACGGGATGCTCGACGTAGAGGCGCGTTTAGGCAAACTCTATTCGAAGATGACCAATTCCAGAGTTAATCAGCTGACGCCTGAATTACTGGGCGAATTGAAGCTTCTCGCTGAAAATAACGCGAAAATCCTCGCATCGTTCACGGGAATTAGCCCGACAAACGGGAATGCCGAATACGTGAAGCGTTACGGCGAAACTTTCACCGCGTTTAATGTGAAACTCAATCAATTGATGACGGGCGGCGGCGGCACCAATGAAATGAAGGGATTGATGAAAGAATACGGTACTGTCGTGTATAATCTCAAGATGGTGAAAATCCCCGCTATGGGTGTTCCTGCCGGCGGATGGACCTCTTCACCGCCATCGGGTTCCCCGTTATGGTGGATGATTTTCTCGACAATCGTGCTTGGCGTGGGTATCGGCGTATTGGCGCAGCCCCAGCTTGTGGTACGTTTTATGACCGTGAAAAGCAATAAAGAGTTGAACCGTGCCATTCTGATGGGGGGTATCTTTATCCTCGTCACAGTGGGAACCTCGTTTATAGTCGGGGCGCTCTCGAATGTTTACTTCTTCGAGAAATCCGGGTCGATATCCGTTGCGTTAGCGGGAGGCAACCACGATCAGGTTATCCCGACATTTATCGCATCGGCGCTCCCGGAGTGGTTCGGATACCTCTTTATGCTGGTAATCCTGTCGGCGGGTATGTCGACGCTCAGTTCGCAGTTCCATACGATCGGTACATCGTTCGGCCGCGATTTCTTTGAAAACGGGATTATGGCGAATGCCAAGCCCGCCGAGAAGAAAGAACCGGTGAAAAAGACGGGTATCGGTAGAATACTGATCATCATGGGAATCGGCGTAGTGGTCTCGGTAGGTCTTGCCTTATTGATGGCAAGCGCTAAAATGCAGGTTCTGACAATCATTCTGGCGCTTGCATTCGGATGGCTGATCCTGATATTCCTGACATTCTACTCGAAGAAAGACCAATCGGCTAAAGGCGCCGGCGGAGTCCTCGCGACCCGTATCGGTATCCTTGTGGGTATAATTTTAACGATCGTGCTTGGATTGAAGCTGGAAGGCGGAATTATCGCCCGCGCGACCGCAATCTTCTTCGGGCTGATGGCGTCGAGTTTTCTCGCGCCGTATACTGCGTCGATATTCTGGAAGCGGCTGACACGCAGGGGCGCTATTGCGGGAATCATTTCCGGTGTTACCGGTACCGCGATCGCGTTCCTCTTCTTCCATGAGAAAGAAGCCGCTTATTTCGGCTTATGCAAATTGTTGACCGGTCAGCCGGTATTGATCGCCGGGCCTTTTGCTTCGGTCGACCCTCTCGTTCTGGCTCTGCCGGTCTCGGTGATCTTTACGATAGTCGTGTCTCTGATGACAAAGGTTGAAAACCCGAAGACGGTCGAATCGGCATTTAAAGGAATAGGTAAGAAATAATTTATCAGGAGCCGCGAAAAGCGGCTCCGTATTTTTACATTAGTATATTATTATTTATCTTGACAAAAATAATATTATTGATTAAATTAATTCCTATTGACAATATAAGAAATAGGAGGATTGATTATGAAGGAAATGACTAAAAAATCTTTAGGTGAGGCGTTCGCTGGAGAATCGATGGCGCATATGAAGTATTTAAACTTCAGCGAAACCGCGAAGAAAGAGGGTTTTGCCAACGTCGCGCGTCTGTTTCAGGCTATCGCCTATGCGGAGCAGGTTCATGCATCCAATCATGCTAAGAATCTCGGCTATGTGAATAAGACGGCGGAGAATCTTGACGCCGCTATGGGCGGAGAGAATTTCGAGGTGGAGGAGATGTACCCCGCGTATGACGCTATAGCTAAGCTCCAGAAGGAAGACGGCGCGATCAAGTCGATTCACTATGCGATCGAGGCCGAGAAAATCCATTACGATTACTATAAGCAGGCGAAGTCGCATGTCGAGAAGGGTAAGGATTGGGAGATCGGTAAGGTCTATATATGCCCGATTTGCGGGTATACCCATATCGGGGAAGATGTACCCGACGAGTGCCCGGTCTGCCAGGCCAAGAAAGATAAGTTTTTAGCGTTCTAAGGAGGCATTTATGAAAATCGGAGAATTAATCCAGTCCGCTGACTGGAAGACGGAGAAACATATTCCCGCTATTGAAGCGCCTAAATCGGCGAAGAAAGGGGAGAAAGTAAAGGTTCGCGTGGTTACCGGGGCGGAAATCGCACACCCGAACACCACCGCTCATCATATCGCGTCAATCGAGGTTTACTTTAAGGGTAACGATGATAAGTTTCCCTATCTCCTCGGTAAGTTCGAATTTACCGCTCACGGGGCTTCCGCGAACGGCGCGGATACCAGCACGGTATATACCGAGCCCGACGTATCGCTCGTATTCAAAACGGAAAAATCCGGCACTATTCTGGCATCGTCTTACTGTAACGTGCACGGCCTCTGGGAGAATTCCTGGGATATTACAGTAGAATAACAGATTAGTTGATCGAAAAAGTTCCTCCTCGGGGCGTGTTGACGAAGCAGCAATATTTTCTATTTTCTGTCACTGCGATACCCCGCGTTACAATGTATTTTTGATACGCGGGGTGAAGGAGTCTGTTTTATTTAATAACCAATAATAAAATAGATTGCTTCGGCTATGGTTCGGCATCCCGCTGAACGCGGGACAAGCGCTCACCATGACGTCTCGCAATGACAAAAAACACTTCGTCAACAGTTCCCTCGGAGGGGCTTTTTTTATGGGGATTTCGCCGATTCTGAAAGACGCGTACTGATTTTCCCGTAGCGTAAAAGAAAGTCCTGTAATTCCTTCTCGGTAAGCGTTTCGGCTATTTTGGGCGCCATGGACTGCATATTGGTGATTGTCAGTAGTAGCTTGTTTATTTTACCGGGGTCAGGCATGTTCGTATCGGTCAGGACAAGCGAAAGGTATTCGTTGATGGCGCTCTCGTACTCTCCCAGAAATACCTGCCAGCTTTTCGGGTGGGGCGATTCCGTCCCGTTCTTATCGCACCCCGAAAGTAAAAGTATCGACAGTAGCGGCAGTAAGAATAGTTGCGATAAATTCAGGACGCGCGGTTTCAAAATTTATCCCTCCCGGAGTCCGAGCGATGCGAGGAATTCTTTCTTGAGGGTTTCATGCGCCGTATCGGTGCGCGCCTTCACATCGGCTAGGGAATCCGACTCGGATTTCCCGTATGTTGTGAAATAGAACTTGATTTTAGGTTCGGTTCCCGACGGGCGAGCGACCACCTTCGCTTTATCCGAAAGATGGAGCAATATCACGTTCGATTTGGGAAGCTCTATGGGAGAGGAAGCATTGGTCTTCAGGTCGAGAAGAGTACTGTTCTGTACGTCGGTGACCGTCAGTACGTCGTAAGTCCCGACTTTCTCCGGGGTTTCCGCGCGCAACCGGCGCATGAGGTTATTGATCTGTTCCGCGCCGTCCATTCCCTTCATCGTGATCGACACCTGCGATTCGCGGTAGTAACCGTATTCCGTATAGATATTATCGAGTACTTCGGCGACCGATAGCCCCTTCGATCCGTAGTACGCAGTCATTTCGGCGAACAGGCACGCTGCGTTCACCGCGTCCTTATCCCTCACGAAATCCGCCGCGTTGTAACCGTGACTCTCCTCGCATCCGAAGATGAATGTCTCGCCGGTTTTCGCGAACCCCCGCGTAATCAATCCGATCCATTTGAATCCCGTCAGGGTGGAGTAGGTCTTGACCCCGTTCGATTCGGCGATCGCGAATATCAGGTCGGTCGTTACAATCGTCGAGACCATCCGGGGGTTTGGGGGCATCTTCCCCGTATTCTTCAGTTCCGATGTGATATAGTAGACCAGCAGGGTAGCGATCTGGTTGCCGTTGAGGAGGAGGTAAGAGCCGTCCTTTTTACGGAGAACCGCGCCGATACGGTCGGCGTCGGGGTCGGTCGCGATAAACACGTCGGCGTTATTCTTCTTCGCGCAGTCGATACCCATCTGCATCGCGGATATCTCCTCCGGGTTGGGTTTGGGCGTGGTCGGGAAGTCGCCGTTCGGGACGGACTGTTCCTCGACCATGAGGATATCCCTGAAGCCGAATTCCTTCAGCGCCGCGGGAACCATCTTATAACCCGTGCCGTAGAGCGGCGAGTAACAGATTTTTACCGGGGCGGCCGGGATAGCCTCGGGATGTATGGAAAGCGACTTAGTCTTCGCGTAGAATACCGGGTCGACTTCGGAATCGATTATTTTAAAGAGAGGCGAGGATTTTACATGATCGAAGGGCATCGCCTTGACCATAGACAGGGCGGAAACATTTTTTACCTCGTCGATAATCGCGGTATCGTGCGGAGGAGTGACCTGCGCGCCGTCGTCCCAGAATACCTTATACCCGTTATATTCCTTGGGATTATGCGACGCGGTGATCATTATCCCGCAGATCGCGGAAAGGTGACGGATCGCGAAAGAGACGGTCGGGGTAGGGTGGATATCGTCGTAATAGTAAACTTTAATCCCGTTAGCGAGAAACACCCCCGCCGCGGCTTCCGCGAAACGGTCGGACTGGTGACGGGAGTCACGCCCGATCACGACGCCCATCGAGGCGCCGTTATTGCGGAGTATATAATTCGCGAGGCCCTGCGTGACCTTTCGGACATTGTAGATATTCATACGGTTCGATCCGGCGCCGAGCACGCCGCGAAGCCCGCCCGTACCGAACTCGAGGTCGCGGTAGAAACGGTCGGTCAATTCCGCCTCGTTATTCGCGGCGGCTAAAGACTTTATCTCCGCGATCGTGCCCTCATCGTAGGGAGCGGAAGTCCATTCGCGGATTTTATCCTGGATTGTTTCGTTCATAATTAAGCCTCCGATGCTTGGATAGTGTTATTATTTTAGCATATCCGGCGTAAAATATCGAGGATTGGAATATTTTAATATTTACTTGAAAAGCGTGGAAATGGGGGTAAACTAATCATAAGGGTTGTTCGGGCGCGGAACAGGAGGAAAAAATGAGCCTAAAGAAAGCTCCGAAATTTGTCAGCTTAATTATAATTGTGACTGTCGCCGTCCTGACATTGCTGATGTACGGGATTTTATTGGGGAAAATATTCAGCGCGTTTTCGGATACACTGAACAGTAAAGATCATTCGGTGATGCAGGATACCGGTACGTCGTTAGTATTCTCGAACGGATTATCGATGTACAAGGATATCAGGATAGCGAGAAACGGTCAGAGCGCCATCGAATAGATCATATTCGCTAATCTAATCAGCATATCCAGACTGAACGCTGTCACGATAAACGAGACAAGGTAAAAGGAAACCGCCTGAAAGATGTCGCGTATCGACACTGGGCGCTGGTTCCTGAACGCGAAACCCGCCGACGATGAAAATATCAGAAGCACCACTAGAATAATATAGTAGGATATTTTGTTGAATATGAGATTTCCGACCTGGAAGAAATTGTACTTCGATTCGAAGACATAATCGCTATTCAGGATAATATCGAGCATGCTGATTTCTTTAACCGGGTTGGAAAGATTGTAGATAGCGTTCATACTGTAGATTATCGGGACGCTTTTCGAGTCCGCCATTTTCATATCTTTGGAGATACTCCCGCCCTTATACTCGATAAACTTCGAATTGAGGAGCAGGATTTTCCCGTCGGAATATTTCCCGTATCCGGCGTTAATAATATAATTGAGTTTATTATTCTTATCGAATCCCATGAAGCGCACGCCTTCCATATAAAAATACGGCCCGACCTTATATAACCTGTCGAACGTGACCGCGACACGACCCATCATAAAAGCGACGTTCTCTTTGGAGAGGAAGTATCTCAGGTTCTTCAGTTCGCCGTATTCGAATTTATCATAGGTAATCCCCTTGAGGGACGGGGTAAGTTTTTCCTTCATCTGGGCGAGGTGAGTGGTCGAGGCGGCAGATTCATGCAGATAAGGGAGCAGCATCTCGTTGATAGCGAATGCAGCGGCGGCGGTAAAAATCACATAGAAGAAAAATGAGAAGAGGAAGCCCATTTTTTCACCCTGCGTACCTTGACTTGTGCCACGGAATACGAGACTCCAGATGATACTCAACGGGGTGATTAACGGCAGGAAACGTACGATATCGAGCATGATTGTATAGAGAAGCCAAGTCTGGTCAACCTTATCCACCCTTAGATGATATATCAGCGATGCAAAAAAGGTGAAGACTAAAAGTCCCGTGAGGAATAACAGGAATTTCGGTACTTTTTTCATTACATGGCTCCTTTAGACCGTTTCATAAGAATATCCTTGAGCTGGAGTAATCCGAATCCCATTAGTCCCGCGAAGATGCCGACAAAAAGACTCGGCAGGAACAGACTCCCGAACGGGCTTTTTATCCCTAATTTAATGACCTCGACCAAACTTAAAAAATAGGGCAGCGAGTAATAGAACAGGAACGAGACGACCACGAGCGCGCATGTGGAGAGGATGTATATCTGCTTCTCGTTCATAAAGAAGCTGACGCTTCCGACTATCCCGAAGAAACCCACGCTCAAGAGGATGATTGCCAGTATCGACACGAAGAGGCCTGTCGAGAAGAACGCGGTCTTGAAAATGTGGCGGATACGCTGGATGGTGTCGAGGTAACTATTTATCAAGAATGCGGAAATCCCGGATTCCGGCAGACGTACCACCGGTTCGTTAATCGGTATCGAGAAATGACTGTTCTTATTATATACTCCGCCCGCGCCGATCGCTTTCGAGGAATCCAGTATGATACGGTCGTCCTGAATCTTACCGCTATTGATAAAGTAGGTATTCTTATAGAACAGCATCCCTTCCCTGATCTTGGTGTCGAGCATATTAATGACATAAATATTATACTGGTTGACGGGATTGATATGATCCTGGTGAATCGTGCACGGAACCGCGAAGCTCTTCGGTGGAGTAGCCTTCTGGAAATTGATATCCACTACGAAGAATACGATCAGCAATACGGCGTTAATCCCCCCGATAATCGGGAGTATGCGGTAGAGCAGGAGTTTATCGAATGTGATACTGAATCCGAAGAAGAGCACTGTCGACGCGACCTGAAGGAACGGGAGCGAGAAAAACAGGACGGTCAGGTAATTCACGATGGATGCGGTGATAAAGTTCGGATTACCGGCATATTTCTCATACGTCATCACTTCCAGAAAGTAGAGCAACAGAATAACGACTACGAAAATGAGTACTTTCAGAAAGGTAAACAGGTATTTTTTTATGGAAATCAGATATATCAAATCACGCCTCCCGTGCTAGGACGGTTATATTATCTTAATTATCGGCACTAAAATAAGAAAATATTTAGTATATGGACTAATAAATTAATAGAATAATTCCACCGAACGGATAAGGCAATAAAAAAAGATAAAAATATCGTTAAATTTCAAGAAAAGTATTGACCAAAAATAAATTTACGTTAAAATAAATCGTACAAGAGAAAGTATTTGCGAAACATATCCAATGCAAAAAACTTTAGGAGGCTATAGATGGCTGAGGTATTTCTCAGGAACGTCAGCAAGGTTTACGAAGGGAACGTAGTAGCGGTCCAGGACGTAAATCTTGAAATTAAGGACAAGGAGTTCGTCGTACTGGTCGGACCGTCCGGATGCGGGAAGTCGACGACGCTACGCATGGTGGCAGGTCTCGAAGAAATTACCGACGGTGAGATTCTGATCGACGGGGCGGTTGTTAATAACAAACCCCCGAAAGACCGCGATATCGCCATGGTATTCCAGAACTACGCTCTTTATCCTCATATGACGGTGGAAGAGAATATGGCGTTCGGTCTCAAACTGCGCAACTATCCCACAGAAGAGATCAAGAAACGTGTGAACGAAGCGGCGGAAATCCTTGGTCTGAAGGAATACCTTCAGAGAAAACCTAAGGCTCTCTCCGGCGGTCAGCGCCAACGTGTGGCGGTGGGCCGTTCCATTGTCCGCAAACCCAAAGTGTTCCTTTTCGACGAACCGTTGTCGAACCTCGACGCGAAACTGCGTGTTCAGATGCGCGCCGAATTGATTAAGATTCATGCCCGTCTTAAAGTTACCACTATCTATGTTACTCACGATCAGCTCGAAGCTATGACCATGGGCGATAAAATCGTCGTAATGAATAACAAGCTGGTTCAGCAGGTCGGAAGCCCCATCGAAGTCTACCGCAAACCGATCAATAAGTTTGTAGCCGGCTTTATCGGGACTCCTCCTATGAACTTCATCGACTGCGAAGTGAAGGAATCCGGCGGAAACGTGATGCTCGATATGGGCGATTTCCAGTTGAAGCTCCCTGCCGATTATGCCGAAAAAGCGAGACCCCAGATCGGCCGCCACGCGACATTCGGCATCCGCCCTGAGGATATTTACGATCCTTCGATGTATAGCGATCAGGTTGACGGGAACAAGGCTATCGCCAATGTCGAAATCGTGGAACATCTCGGTTCGGAAGAGCAGGTATACTTCACTACCGCGAATCATCCTTATGTCGCCAAGTACGATCCGTCAGTGGTCATCCACATCGGCGATACCAACAGGGAAACCATCTTCGATATGAAGAAATCTCACCTGTTCGATATCGAAACTGAAATGTCTATCTTTTAAACCAGACGGGGGGAAGTTCGCTTCCCCCCTTTTTTATTCTTGGAGGAATTGTGAAATATTTTGGAATCATTTTTACGCTCTTGGTATTGATAGGATGTACAAAATCCGAATTGGACACCGCAATCGAAGCGAAGGATATCAATAAGGTCAAGGCTATCCTGATGACCAATACCGGCGTGAGTACGGACAATATGGGAATGGATTCACTTCTGCATCTCACGGTGAGCACAGAGAATACGGCAATAGCGAAGTTTTTTATCGAAATGGGCGCCGATGTTAAAGTGAAGGAATACATTAACAGTAATGAATTCAATATTTCGGTATTGCATACGGCGTGCCTGAAAGATAATTTTAGTATGGTGAAGATGCTTGTAGAAAAAGGCGCGGAAATAGACGCTGTGGACGGGAAGGGGCGGACTCCGCTTTTCGACGCATGCGCGGTCGGTGATGTCGATATCGTTAAGTACCTGTTCGAGCATGGAGCCTCGCTTATCTATCGCGAACCGGTAAAGGGTACCTATCCTATTCACGAGGCATGCTACTGGGATAACGCGGATGTTGTTAAATACTTGCTGAATATAGGAATGAATAAAAATCTCAAAGATTTCGCGGGACAGACCCCGTTTAAGTACGCCGTCGAAGGCGAAAATCTGGACATCATAAAGATGATTGTCGATAGCGGGGCGGAGATAGATAATAAAGGCGCCGACGGGGAAAGTATCTTTCACGGTATCGAAAACATCGAAGTGGTCAGATACCTGGTATCGATAGGCCTCGACCCGTGGATGAAAAATAAACACGGGCTGACGGCGTTGGATATCGCAGTCGAGGCGGGTAATGACGATGTCGCGGAGTACCTGAAGAGTCTAAAATCTGCGGATACGGTTAAATAAAGTTAATTCTATTAGATAGTTGAAATAATGATGAAAATACTTTATAATTTTTATAATAAAAGTATTGATTTTTATTTGGAAGATATTATAATAAGAGCGGAATTGTTTTGGGGATGGGGATGCCGATAGACTTTACTAAAAAAGGGCTCATTGTTTACATAACCGCGGGTTACCCGGATATGGAGTTTACTCTTGACGCGATATTGACCCTGCAGCATTGCGGGGTATCGGCGATCGAGTTGGGGATTCCGTACTCGGATCCTGTCGCCGATGGCCCGGTTATCGCGAAAGCGTCGATGCTCTCGCTCGAGCGCGGGACGAACATGGATCTGATATTCCGCGCCCTTTCGGCGATAAAAAAGGATATTCGGATACCTGTGTACCTGATGAGTTATTTTTCTCCTCTTTACACCTACGGTATCTCGAAACTCATCGATAAAAGTAAGGAGACCGGGATTGAAGGGGTGGTGTTTCCCGATTTGACTATAGAGGAGGGCGGAGCGGTTTTTAACGAGTTAAAAGAAAATTCGTTAGACCCGATTCTGCTGGCTTTTCCGAACTCCGGGGAAAAGCGGATTCGGCAAATCTCGGAGTATTCCGGCAGCTTTATTTACTATGTGAATTTATTCGGTACCACGGGGGTGCGCGACCGGATACCTGAGGAATCTCTCGCGAAACTGGCTTCGGTGAAGCAGATCGCGGGTAAACCCGTTTATGCGGGATTCGGTATTAGTACGAGGGAAATGTTCCTCAAACTGTGCGGGCACGCGGACGGCGGGATTGTCGGTTCAGCGGTAATGAAACGCATACTGGATAAGTCTGACGATAGGAAGCAGGCGTTGAACGATGTGGCGGTATTCGTGAACGGTTTGCTCGGCAAATGATAAAATTTATCAGCCTGTCGAGCGGCAGTAAGCAGAACTGTTTTTATATCGAAAGCGAGGGTTCGTCGCTACTCATAGACGCCGGGATATCCTATTCGATGCTCCGTGATTTCCTCGCCGGGATAGGACGGGATCCCCATGATATCGGGACAATCCTGATTACGCACGAGCACAGCGATCATGTGAGGGGGTTGAGAAGTATATTACGGAATTTGAAGATACCCGTTTTTATTAATAAAAAGAGCTGGATGAAATTAGGGATCAGCGAAGGGACGTTTTATCCTCTGGAAGAGGGAAAGACGCTGAAGTGGAAAGACCTGCGGATTATGCCGTTTCAGGTGCCGCATGATGCGGTGAACACGTTCGGATTTGTGATCCGGCGGGAGAACCGGGGGATTTTCTTTGCGAGCGACATCGGGTCGTATGACCCGTCGATAGCCGCTCTGGCGAAGGAAGCGAACCTGATCGCGGTGGAATCCAACTACGACCCGGAGATGCTGTCCAATTCGGTTTACCCGAAGTTTCTACGCGACAGGATAGCGCATTCCCACGGGCATTTGTCCAATCCCGATGCGGCGAGTTTTATCCGCGAGACGGCGGGAATGTTTACCGAGCAGGTATGTTTCCTCCATATGAGCGAGAACAATAACCGGCTCGAGATTATTCAGGACGGGATCGAGCGCGACCTCGCGCCGTTCTACGGAGATTTGCAGTTTCATATCGCGGTGCGGGAGAACCCGATCCCCCCGATAGAGATTTAAGTTAATGATATAGCCCGAATACCGATAAGTATAAAAAAGATTCGGGAGAGAAAATGAAGAAATTTATCGCGTTTTTAATATTCTCTACGGTAATAGGCAGCTTATACGGTTTAAGCGACCTCAAGGTCGAGCTCCAGTTTTTTACCCAGACGTACCGTTTGAACGATCCCATTCCCGTGATGGTGAACGTAGTAAACACGTCGAAGGAGAAATTTCAATTCGACGTCTCGTCTCTGATTTACGAGACCTTCTTCTTCGAGGTAAAGACGCCTAAAAACGAAGATATTGTCATCAACGATCTATTCCAGATCGAGATGAAGAACAATTTCTCGTCGAGCGAGGACTACCGGAAGATCATGCTGAACAGCGGGGAATCCTTCTCGAAAACTATCGATATCAATCAGTGGTATCAGGTGAAGGATTCAGGGTACTACTTTATCAAAGGGGTGTTTTACCCGAACCCGGACGATAAAAGTAAAAAGTTGGAATCGGTATACTACAAGATATTGGTCAAGCCGCCTCTCATGATCGAATCAGACCTCATTAAAGAGGAACAGGCGAAGACCGCGAAGCTCAATCAGGTGAAACTGTTGCCGCCGTATGAAGTTATTGCTGATATGATAGACGCGAAGATGAAAAAGGATTGGGACCGGTTCCTGATTCATATAGACGCGGAACGGTTGATTAACTCGTTCGATAATTATGCGTTGGAGTATAAAAACGCCAAGTCCGGGCAATACGCGCTGGAGGTCCTCGAAAGGTTCCGGCAGTACCTGACGGTTTACTGGCAGGATGTGGTTGAGAGCTACACGATTAATAAAAGTACCATAGAGGGCGATAAAGCGCAGGTGGAATGCGATATCACCTATCTCCTGCGAAATGTTTCTTATATTACCCGTTACACGTTTGTACTATACAAGAATCATAACGGGGAATGGCTGGTTGAGGATTATATCGTTCATATGGTGAAGTAGGCGGAAGATGCGGGTATACCGGATTTCCGGGGAAAAGACGGGGCTTCGTAATACGATTGCATCGGTAGGATGCGACCCGGCGGCTTTGCCCGTGTTCGGCAAGAAGTCGGAAATTATTCCGGTAATGGCGCGCGGGATAAAACAGTCCGTTGCGGTCATTATCAAACAGGAGATGATTTCCTCGAAGGGAGACGCCGCGATACACCGGGAGGCGATTACCGCGGCAGTGGAGAAGACTGACATGGTTCTTCTCGGCACCGTTTCGGTATATGAGGATTTTATCAGGAAAGCCCGCGCGCAGGGATATCCCACTCTTGACGCTTTAGCGGATGAGGTGGAGATGATTATCGCACGCGGGACGAAAGAGATAGAGACCATGAATTTCCGGGGAAAGACGCTCGCGATGGACAGACCCCGGATTATGGGAATAGTCAATATAACGCCGGATTCCTTCTACGATGGGGGGCGTTATAAAGGTACCGAGGAGGCGATGACGCGCTGCCGTGAGATTATCGAGCAAGGCGCGGACATTGTGGATATCGGGGGCGAGTCGACCCGTCCGGGGTCGGAACCGGTATCGCTCGAACGGGAGCTCGAAAGGGTCGTCCCGGTAATCGAGAAGGCCGCTCAGGATTTCGATGCGATCATATCGGTCGATACCTACAAAGCGGCGGTAGCTGAGGAAGCGTTACGGGCGGGCGCGCATATTGTGAACGATATCAGCGGTCTGGGATACGACCCGGAGATGCCCAAGACGATTGCGCGTTATCAGGCCGGCGCTGTTATCATGCATATCAAGGGAACGCCCAAGGATATGCAGAAAGACCCGGTATATGAGGATATTATCGCGGAGATGAACGAGTATTTCGCTGAACGGGTGGCGCTCGCGAAGAAGCACGGTATCCCGGAAAGCGGGTTGATGATAGACCCCGGTATCGGATTCGGTAAGAGGCTCGAGCATAATATCGCGATACTCGCGAATCTCGAGGCGTTTAAAATTCACGGATTGCCGATTGCGGTTGGCGCATCGCGGAAATCCATGATAGGAATGCTGGTTAACCGGGAGCCGGAACAGCGTCTATGGGGGACAATGGGGGCACACGTATTTGCGTATATTAATGGTGCAAATATAATAAGGGCACATGATGTAAAAGAGCATTACGATATGTTAGGCATCATTGATAAAATGAAGAATTATAGTTAATTTGTTTATAAATATAGGGCGGAAACCGATAATATATTTGGGGCTGATTCTTTCAGAGGGGAAGACGAATGAGGGATTATAAGAACTTCGCGAAGCGGCTAAATACGCTTAAAAAAGAAATTGAAACTTCTTTAGATAGGATAAATAGTAAACAAAAGCCGGCTGATTTTAAAATCAACAAGAAAAACTATCAGGTGTTCGCAACCCGAAAGAGTAAAACGAAAACCACGATATTTGACAAAATCAAGAATGCCCTCCAATTCTCCTTCATGAAGAAGTTCTGCCTGAAAAATCTGAAAATATGTCTTCCTAAAATCGACTTTTCCCATATCCGTATCCCCGATGCGCATATCGCCCGCAAGGCCGTATTACCCTCAGCCGCGACCGTCCTGTTATTGCTGATTTTTCTCGGTTTCCGTTCGCTGATCTTTAGCGCGGCGCCGAATACCGGCTCAAACGCGGTCGAAAGCGTCTCGTTTATCGGCGACCTGAAAATCAAGGAAGAGTTCAAGAGCATGAACAACACGATGGCGGTAGGCGGAAACGACATCAGCGCATACAATAAAGAAGACCCTGAACTAAGGTTCTTTTTCTACAAAGTGAAACAGGGCGAAACTATTTCGTCTATCGCTAAAAAGCTCGGCGTTTCGAGCGATACGATTGTCAGCCTGAACAGCATGGGGAGCGCCCATACGATCAGCGTCGGCAATAGAATACTTGTCCCGAATATGAAAGGGATACTTTATACGGTCAAGTCCGGCGATACGTTCGATAAAATCGCAAAGACCTACAAGATAAAGTCCGATGAAATTATCGGCGCAAACGACCTTGAAGGGAAAGTTATCCAGAAGGGCGATATTATATTCCTTCCGGGCGCGGCGCTCACAGAGATGGAGAAAGCCAAGATATTTGGCTATCTCTTTATCAAGCCTCTCAACGGACGCTTTACTTCCCCGTTCGGTATCCGTAAGGATCCGTTTACCGGAAAGCCCAAGTTCCATGCAGGTATCGATATCGCAGCGCCCTACGGTACTCCGATCAAGGCGGCGAAAGACGGGACAATCACCTTCGCCGGATGGAAGAGCGGTTACGGCAACGTTGTTATTATCGAGCATCAATTCGGGTACACCACCTTATACGGTCACATGTCCAAGATACTGGTTAAAGCCGGACAGTATGTCAAGGGCGGACAGTATATTGGTAAAGTCGGGAGCACCGGAAAATCGACGGGACCGCACTGCCATTTCGAAGTACATAAATTCGGTATGCCGACCGACCCATTAACACATCAAGGCCTGAAGAAAGCGCCGGGTAAATGGTACTAAATTTAAATATACGGGGGATAGGCGACTATCCCTCGATTTTATATACGGACATCCTATGAATCGCGTCTTATACTCTCTACTAAAATCCTTCACAGATGAAAAGGAAAGTTATTTATCGGGCGAGTTGATCGGCGACGAACTTTCCATCACGCGCGCGGCGGTCTGGAAACAGGTCGAAGCGCTGAAAGCGAAAGGTTATGAGATAGACTCCTCCCCGAAAAAAGGCCACCGTATCATCGCTTTTCCCGATAAAACCATCATCCCCGAACTGGTAAAAATCTATACCGATGAAATTATTCCAGGGCGTGAAATTCCCGAAATCGTGTACCGTGAAGAAATAGGTTCGACCAATACCTATGCGAAGGAACTTCTTCTTCGCGGCGGTAAGCGCGAGTTGATTGTGCTGACCGACCATCAGGTGAAAGGACGCGGACGTCTCGATAGGGTGTGGGACAACCGGAAGGGTGAGGATATCGCGTTGACAATCGTCTCAGCGCCGATGATCTCCGCCGCGATGTTCTACCGGTTTACAATGATCTCCGCGCTCGCGGTGTACGACGTTCTATCGAGAAAGATCGACGGCGCAAAAATCAAGTGGCCGAACGATATCTATATCGGAAATCGCAAGATATGCGGGATACTCTCCGAGATGGTCACCGAGGAAAGCCTGATCAGGAATATGATCATCGGTATCGGGATCAACGTGAACTCCGCGCACCCGGAGGGGAAGTCCGTCTCGATGCAATCCGTCACGGGTAAACCGTCCGACCGGAATAAGATCGCGGCGGAAATTATCGCGGGATACCTAGTCTATTGCGATCAAGTGAATAAGGATGGATTTCCGGATATATATTCGGAATGGAAATCACATCTGGCATGGCTGGGAAACGGGGTGATAATCGATACAGGGAAAGAAACGATTCGCGGCATCCTGAGAGACGTCTCGCCGGAGGGTATTGTTAAATTAGAGATTGAAGGGACGCTTCGGGAATTCTACTCCGGCGACCTGATGGGAATTACTTGAGATCGCTGATCGAATACCCGCCGGAAAAGGTAATCTTATAGTACATCTTATTCTCCGTCATTATCACGAAATCCGCCCCGATACGCACGACGCGTTCTCCTAAAACCTC